>NZ_WBYY01000148.1:0-8305 GCF_048985645.1 Exiguobacterium sp. A1_3_1
ACAGAATTACACCATAGGGGGTCTATCATGAAACGTTTTTTCTCCGTACTGCTGATTGCAGTCATCTTCGTTGGCGTACTCAGTCCTTCGCTCATTGCTGAAGCAGCAACGAAATTAACCGTGACGACGGATGTTTTGCGCGTTCGCGAAAAACCGTCGACATCGAGTAAGATTCTCGGAAAGATTTACAAAGGAAACGTCTACAGTTCAAAAGGCACGTCTGGCAGCTGGTACAAAATCAGCTTTAAATCCCGCATCGGCTACATACACAAGGATTTCGTCAAATCGTCTTCGTCGAAGTACACATCGACCGGGACGAAGTATACGACGGTCGGCACACTTAACGTCCGGACGGGTGCTGGAACGAAGTATAAGGTCGTAGGGCAGCTGAATAAAGGGGTTGCCGTCGCGACATACGGCACGTCAGGGAGCTGGACACGGATTCTCTATAAGGGAAGCTACCGCTATATCTCGACGCAATACGTCTCGAAGTCGAAACCATCGACGACGACGAAGAAGCTAAACGTCCCGTACTACAACCAATATTCACTCGGGTATCCATCTGGCTGTGAGTTCGTCTCGTTGAAGATGGCACTCGAATACAAGAAAAAAGCCGTCTCTGCTGCGTCACTCTATAAGCAAATGCCAAAAAGTATGAAGAACGCGACGTATAAGAACGGAAAGTATTACTGGGCAGATCCAGAAAAAATGTTCACGGGGAATCCAGCCGGTACGCTCGACTACTACAAGAACTGGGGCATCTACCCGAAAGGGATCCTACCACTTGCGAAAAAATACCGCAGTGGTGCCGTTGATATCTCGAAACAAGGCGTCTCGAAAATTGAGAGTGAAATCCGTAGCGGTAACCCAGTCATCGTCTGGGCAACGGTCGATTTCAAGAATCCATATGGCTACTTTTCTTGGATCAAACCGGACGGTAAAACATTCACAGGCTACCGGAACTATCACGTCATGCTCGTGACAGGTGTCTCAAGTGGTTCGTTCTACGTCTCGGACCCATACCGCGGCAAGTACAGTGTCAGTCGCTCGCAGTTCACATCCGTTTTCAATCAAACGGGACAATATGCGTTATCTGTTCGTTAAACCCTCATCCGGTCGCTCCGACGCGACCGGATTTTTGTCATTTTCAGGCATATCGATACGAAATCTACTGTAAAATGAAGGAGTTCACCTGCTAGGTGTGTAAAAGAATGACAATGTATTCATGAAAGGAAGTGAAGAGATGGAAGATCCACGGATCACGCGTCTCGAGCAGGAGGTCGCGGCGTTACGACAACGAGTAGCTGCCCTTGAAGGACAGCACACTTCGCCTGTCGCACCTGAACCGAGCGAACCAGAAGTAAGTACAGTCGCTCGCCCAGCTCCGCGCCCTGCTTATACGAAACGAAAACCGGTTGTTCCTCCACCAACATTTAAGGAAAAACGCTCCCGCGAAGAATGGGAACAGGTCATCGCGACCGTCTGGTTACCCCGGATTGGAGCGATATTCGCTGCGCTCGGGGCTTTATTCCTTTTCTCCTACGCCTCGGTTGCCGGTCTGATCAGTCCACCTGTCCGCATCGGAAGTGGGGTCTTAATTGGTTTACTCGTCATCGCTCTCGGAGAATACCAGTATGAGAAGAAACGACGTGAGCTCGGGGTCGGACTTGTCGCGACCGGTACGATCGTCGCGTTGGCGGCACTGTTCGCCGGGATGGCCTTATATCAATTCTATCCACCGTCTTTAGCTTTCTTACTTGAGCTCGTCGTCGTCTTCATCGCGTACGGTTTGATGCTCTGGATGCGGTCGCAAGCCTTGCTCGTCCTCGTATCCATCACCGGTTTCTTATTACCGTATCTACAATTATCGGACGAGCCGAACTTACCGCTCTTCTTATTGTACGAAGTCGTCTTGTTCGCAGCGATCTTCTTTGCCGTTGACCGACTGAAGGCAAAAAAAGCGTTCGTCTTCGCTTGGGTGATCTTTACGATTGCACTCGCGTTCGGTCTACTCTCGTTAGAGCTCTACTGGCTTGATGAACAGGTACCACGACTTGATGAGTGGTCGGTCTTACTTGCAGCACTCTTTGGTTACGGTGCGACGTCGTTCGTCGGTCGACGCATCCAGTTTCAGCCAAACGTCCCAAGCTGGCTTGCCGGAATTGTCGTCTTACTGACGTTACTGATCCTTGATTGGTCGTTCGGAATGCTAGTAGCGATTCTGTTCGCCGGAATTGCCTACGTGCTTGCGGAACGATTGAAGGATCACGCTCAAAACGGCGTCGGTCACGTTGCCTTACTCGTCGCCGTCCTCTTGATTCCGGCAGATGCCCTCAGCTGGACGTATCAACTACGCTACTTCTTGATTGCCGGATTGATTGCCGCATTTTGGTTCGTTCCGCGGGCGCGCATGCCACATCAACGGTTGTTTAACGTCGGCCTGTATGTCGTCTTTATCTTTTCAGCCGTCATTGATTATGAATCCTATCAAAACATAGGTTTGTCCTACGCTTTGACTGTTCTCGCGATGGTCGTCGCTTCAACGGCATTCGTCTTGCTCCTCGTTCAGACACATCGTGATCCGCTCTGGAAAGGGTCATGGCAACTTGTCCTCGTTTTAGCCGCAATCGGGGTTTTTACGACCTACACGTTGATCATCATGGAGTTACCATTCTACCGCGGTCTTGAAGAGACGGCGCGTAGTACGACGTTGTCCGCTGCCTATATTGTCCTCGCACTCATCCTTGTCGCGATCGGTCGGATGCGGACGTCGTCGACGTGGCGATTGTCCGGATTGTTGCTACTGACCATCAGTGCCGTCAAGCTCTTACTGTTCGATTTGTCGTTCCTGAGCTTATTCCAAAAAGCGTTCGTCTTCATTGGCTTCGGGATCGTCACGTTCATCATTTCACGGACGTACTTCAAAAAACGCAAAGAACAAGCCTGATAGAGCGCTTGAATCGGTTGAAATAAACCGGTTCAAGCTTTTTTTTATTGCAAAAAATTTTTATTGATAACGATTATCATTGTCGTCTATACTATTTAAGGAACTGACTTAATTAGTAACAGGGGGAACCATACATGAAACAAGCATTATTGATGACAGGGGCGCTCGCCGTCGTTTTAGCAGGTTGCAGTGAAGCGAAACAGGCGGAGACACCAGCACCGAAAAAAGAGAATTTTGACCAGGTCGTTGAGGATTACCGGACGTATGCGATTAACGAAATCGATACGTTCGTCCGCGAGACGGAAAAATTCACCTATGCCGTACAGGCTGGCAAGCTTGAAGAAGCGAAAGCATTGTACGCACCAACACGGATGTATTACGAACGCGCAGAACCAATCGCGGAAGTGTTCGGTGACCTTGATCCGAAGATCGATGCGCGAGCAGGCGACGTGAAAGCGTCGGAATGGGGTGGTTACCACCGGATCGAGCAAGGGTTATTTGAAAAGGGAACGACAAAAGGTTATGAAGCGTACGCGAAACAATTGATGAAGGACGTCCACTTACTTCGGGCAAAGGTCGAGACGGTCGAGGTGACACCAGAATTACTCGTCACGGGGGCGACTGATTTATTGAACGAGGTCTCGACGTCAAAAGTGACAGGGGAAGAAGACCGTTATTCGCATACTGATTTATATGACTTCGCGGCAAACGTCGAAGGGGCTGAAAAAATTTACGAACTATTGAACCCGGCGCTGAAAAAACAAGATGCGGCGTTATCAAAAGAGATTGCGGCTCGCTTCAAGGATGTCCACGCGTTACTCGACGCGAAGAAAAAGGGCGATGGCTATGTCCTCTATACGAGTCTCTCGAAACAAGATGTCAAACAGATGAGTGTCGCCATCAATGAACTCGCGGAACCGCTCTCGAAGATGGGCATCGTACTGGAGGGATAAGCATGAAACCAATCCAAGAAGGTGTCACGCGGCGTGACGTTCTTAAGGTCGCGGGCTTGACGAGTCTCGGTGCTGCCCTGTATGCCAGTGGTCTTGAAAAGTTTCTTCCGCGGACATTGACTGTTGAAGCCAGTGATCAAGAGCCGTTCTACGGTACGTATCAAGCGGGAATTCTGACTCCACCACAAAATCACGTCCAAGTCGTAGCGTTTGATATCAAGACGGACCGACGCGACGAACTCGTTGATTTACTAAAGCGTTGGACGCGATTATGCGCCAGACTTGCTGCCGGGTTACCATATGGCGACTCTGAGTCCCGTTATGTTCCACCGGAAGATACGGGGGAAGCGGATGGATTATCTGCCGGACACTTGACGTTTACGTTCGGGTGCGGTCCAAGTCTGTTTGACGGTCGCTTCGGCATCCGTCATAAACGACCGGATGCCCTTAAACCGTTGCCGACGTTCGATCTCGATCGTCTGGACGAAAAATGGAGCGGTGGCGACCTCGTCGTCCAAGTGTGTGGTGATGATGCCCAAGTCGTCTTCCATGCGATCCGTAACCTCGTCCGTGTCGGGCGTGGGACGGTCGCGATGCGTTGGTCGCAAGCTGGTTTCCAGCGCAGTAAAGCAGCAGATGCCTCTGGTGGGACGCCGCGTAATCTGTTCGGCTTCAAGGACGGCACGGGGAATCCTGACGTCTCGAAGAAGCAGGTCCGGAAAGACTCTCTCTTTTGTCAGTGGCAAGACGGGACACCATGGTTGACGAACGGCTCGTTCCTTGTCGTCCGTCGCATCCAGATGCATCTTGAAGTCTGGGACCGGACGATTCTAAAAGAGCAAGAACGGACCTTCGGACGCGAACGTGCTTCCGGGGCTCCTCTTGGCTCAACAGACGAGTTCGCTTCCGTCACACCAGCGAAACGACAAGCTCGTGGCGAAGTCGCCTTACCGGTTGACTCGCATACCGCTGTCGCACACGGGGACGGGAAGACAGCGATCTTACGCCGTTCCTACTCGTATCAAGACGGCATCGATGAAAAGACGGGTGCCCTTGATGCCGGACTGCTGTTTTTATCGTATCAGCGTTCACCGAAACAATTCATCGAGATTCAGCGTCGTCTTGCCGCACAGGACCGATTGAATGAATACATCACGCACCGTGGAAGTGCCATCTTCGCTTGCTTCGGTGGAATCTCGAAAGGAGGCTACATCGGTGATGCGTTATTTGCGTAATCTCGTCCTTGTATTTGTACTCCTTATAGCCGGTCAACACGCGGTGCCCGTCCATGCTGAATCGACGGATGATCTCTATGTCGCAATCGGACAAGCCCTGTCTGCCGTCGCAAGTGAAGATCGCGCGGCACTGAATCAAGCGATTGATGAACTAGGACAAGCTGCTCAAGACTTACCTGATCAACAAACGGCAATCACGAAAGCCGTCAAACAGGTCGATGCGAAACGATCGGCAGCGTTTCCGGAAGTCCGCGAGCAACTGACAGCTCTCTCTGCTGCCGTCCGGAAGCAGGAAGAAGCAACGAAACCGAAGACAGACCCAGTTGCGAAGTCAAAAGTAAAACAATTACTTTTGTTGACGAAAGAGATGCGGCAGGTCAAGGCGAGCGACCGTCCGGCAGCGGAGCAACGATTGTTGACCGCATGGGCGACGCACGAGAGTCTTGTTCGCAATGACAGTGTCGGTCACTATGGCAACATCGAGATGGCGCTCGCGTCGATCCGGATCGCGGCGGCGCGTGAATCCGCGGATACGAAGGAATGGCAAGCCGCACTTGATCAGTTCGATACGGCCGTTCAGTCTTTCCTCGACGGAGAGAAAGTCCAGGCGAAGAAAACGGGACTGCAGTCGCTGCTGACGCCACTCGAGGAGGCGCAAACCGCACTAGCTGAAAATGATTTACCGAAAGCGAAACAAGCACTCGAATCGTTTCTGAAGACTTGGCCACGTGCGGAAGGCGAGGTCCGGACACGTAATGAAGGTCTCTATTCCCAGCTTGAATCAGATGTACCACTGTTACTTGCCCGCCTGACGCCGGAAACGCGGGAAAAGACGGCACAAGAACTCCAGTCGTTTGAGAATGCTATCGCACAATTACAAACGAAGACGCATTATACGTTTGTTGATGCAATGCTCGTCATGCTGCGGGAAGGTCTCGAAGCGTTACTGATCGTCAGTGCGCTCGTTGCTTTCGCACGGAAAAGTCGTTCAAAACAAGAAGGGAAGGTCTGGGCAGGCGCTGGGCTTGGTCTGATCGCAAGCGGTCTGTTAGCGCTCATCCTCCAGACGGTCTTTCAGGCCTCGTTCGCGGCGACGGGTCGGGAACAAATCGAAGGCTATACAGGAATCGTCGCGGTCGTTGTCATGTTGTTCGTCGGCTATTGGTTGCACTCGAAAAGCGCCGTTGCGAAACGAAAACACTTTTTAGCAACGCTTTCGACGACGTCCTTGTTCTTCGTCAGCTTCTTGACGATCTTCCGAGAAGGCGCCGAGACGTTGTTATTTTATATCGGAATGGCACCAGCGATGACGAAAACTGCCTTATTATCCGGAATCGGTCTCGCGATCATCATCATCGGTCTCGTCTCGTATGTGGTCATCCAGATTGGTGTCCGTTTACCGATCCATCGTCTGTTCCAAGTCGCGTCGTGGTTAATCTATCTAATGGCGTTCAAGATTCTTGGTACGAGTCTGCACGCGTTGCAGCTGACGAACGTCTTACCGATTCATCCAATCAATGGACTCGGAACTGCCGGGTGGATTGGTTTCTACCCAACGCTCGAGACGCTTATCCCACAAGTCGTCCTGATGATTCTGATTGCCTTGTTTACGATCTGGCAAAAGCGTCGTGCGTCTTCAATCCAGACTGCTGCTTGATCCATTTTTCAATTTCAGGTTTCAACTATTATGTTCCGGGTATAACTTCTTATCAGCAGCTTGCTGCATGAAAGAGAGGGATTTTTATGCTTGAAACACGCATCGTACGAAACATGACCGCTGTCGACGCAGAAGTGACGAGCCTCAAATCAAGTGGCTATTCGAATAAACAGATTTACATCTTTGCCAAAGACGAAGAACTCGCGGAACGGATCGCGAATGACACACAGACGTTACCATACCGCGTGACGAAGAAGTCGTTCTTTGAGACGTTATTATCAGCCGTCCGGAGTAACCGAAATGACCGGATTGCTCAGTTGTCCGAGCTTGGCATGACGAAGGATGTCGCTGAGGATCTAGAAGATGAAGTCCGACACGGGCGGATCGTCATCGTCGGTTCGAAGTCCGATTTACTGAATCCAGCGTTCGCGGCGTCTTACGTGACGGATGAAACAACCGATTATGGTGCTGGAGTTCCGAAACTTGAAGACGAGGAAACGACGACGACGTTACCAGCCGATCAAAACGTCAAGTTAAAAGATGAATGATACAAAAGCCTCCTGTTTCTCAGCGTAGAGACAGGAGGCTTTTGTTTAGCCTTCTCATGGAAGGGAATGGGAAAATTGAGAGGAGGAAAGACAATGCAATTCTTATATGTTGGTTATTATGATGCAGATCGAATGGATGTTTTATCGAAGGAAGAGATCGATGCTTTGATGTCGCGTTGTGATGCGTTGATGAACACCTTCAATGAACAAGTCGATGTCCTATCAGACTGGCACCCGGGTCTTACGACACAAGCATTTTACTGGCAAGATGGGGTCGTACAGAAGAAAGTAGAGCCGGATCGAGCGCATGGAGAGCAGATTGGCAGTTTGATTGTCTTTGAAGCACGTGATTTGGATCATGCGATGGAACTGGCTTCCCTTCATCCGACGACTCAAGTCGCAGAAGGGGAATCTTACGGTTGGCGCGCAGAAGTCCGTCCATTATCAGGTACCTCTTGATGTATGGATTATGGACGACATTTACGACTCAAACCGGACAACGCGACCACGTCATCGCCCTGTTACTTGAAGCTGCGGCTTCTTTAGAGACTCATCCGAGTTGTCTGCACTACATCATCAGTATTTCTGACGAACCGGATGTGCTACATGTCCGTGAAATCTGGACGGATGCCGCTGCACACCTCGCGTCTTTAGAGTTACCGGTGACGCGGCGTTTGATTACGCAAGCGCGTCCATTGCTCGAGCATGTTGAACGCGTGCTCGAAGACCACCCGCTCGGTGGCAAAGGACTCATGTAAACCAAAAACCCCTCCTCTAGTCGAGAAGGGGTTACATGCTGTTAGGTTGTCGTCCACTGGATATCGATGACATCCGACGATCGCACCATCCGGCGCATACCTGTCGATGTGACGAGTTCAATCGTTCCGCGGTCATGAAAAATCGCTTGGATCGAACCGGATACCGTATCGAGTCTGTCTCTTATACACATCTCCGAGCCCACGAGA
>NZ_WBYY01000149.1:0-8286 GCF_048985645.1 Exiguobacterium sp. A1_3_1
GTTACGAGATAAGGGTGGCAGATCATCATTCTGCCACCCTTATCTTTGTAGAGACCAACTTTGAGTCAGCCCCTTTTTTCGACTTCATGTCATGTCTTATACCATAAGTTCACACACATCATTCGCGAACGCTACCGGATCCTCGAGTGGAAGCCCTTCGACAAGTAATGCTTGTTGATACATCAGTTTGGTATAGCGCTCGAATTTCGAACGATCGTTTTGATACGCTGCTTCAAGAGATTGGAACACCGCGTGTGACGGATTCAATTCAAGAATCTTGACCGCTTCTACCCCTTCGTTATTCGGCATCGCCTTCAAGATTTTCTCCATCTCGATCGAGACGGCGCCGTCCGTCGCAAAACAGACGGGATGCGATTTTAGACGCGTTGATGCTTTGACTTCCTTGACTTGTCCACTTAACACTTCCTGCATTGCTTGGAACATCTCCGCTTGTGCGTCCGTCGTCTCTGCCGCTTCTGCTTCAATCCCTAGATCGCTACTCGTGACTGACTTGAACGTCTTCTCGTTATATGTCACGAGCATCTGGATCGCGAACTCATCGATCTCTTCGGTGAAGTACAAGATGTCGTACCCTTTATCACGCACAAGTTCGGATTGTGGTAACTTGTCTAAACGATTCGTACTCTCACCAGCGGCGTAGTAAATATGTGCTTGATCTTCCGGCATCGCTGCGACGTATTCCGCAAGCGTGATCAACTTCTTCTCCTTCGCTGAGTAGAAGAGGATGAGGTCCTGCACCTGTTCTTTATGCATGCCGTAATCATTGTACATACCGAACTTCAGCTGACGTCCGAACGCTTGATAGAACGTTTCGTACTTCGTGCGATCCTCGCGCAGAAGTGCTTCGAGTTGTGTCTTGATCTTACTTTGGATGTTTTTCGCGATCAATTTCAATTGACGATCGTGCTGCAGTAACTCACGCGAGATGTTGAGCGATAAGTCTTCCGAATCGACCATCCCTTTGACGAAACTGAAGTGATCCGGCAACAAGTCGCTGCATTTTTCCATGATCAAGACACCATTGGCATAGAGTTCAAGACCCTTTTCAAATTCCTTCGAATAATAATCGTACGGTGCTTGCTCCGGAATGAATAAGATCGATTGATAACGAACAGCGCCGTCGACACTGATATGAATATGTTTCGCCGGTGTGTCGAAACCATACCGCTTCTCTTGGTAGAAGTTCGTATAGTCTTCGTCTGTCAATTCCCGTTTATTCTTCCGCCAGATCGGCACCATGCTGTTGATCGTCTTGACGACTTCGACCTCTTCCGTCTCGTCACTGCCTTCGATCGGCTGACGTTCGAGTTCCTTCATCTCGATCGGATAACGGATGAAATCCGAGTATTTTTTGATGATGCTACGCAGACGATATGTCTCGAGGTATTCATCATACGATTCTTCTTCCTCGTTCGCCTTGATGTGGAGTGTAATCTCCGTTCCGACGGTTTCCTTGTCGACTTCCTCGATCGTATAACCTTCGACACCACGCGATTCCCATTTATAAGCGACCGCACCGCCGAATGGTTTCGTAACAACAGTGACGACGTCTGCGACCATGAATGCAGAATAGAATCCGACACCGAATTGACCGATGATATCATGACCATCTTGTGCTTCGTTTTCTGCTTTGAAGGCAAGCGATCCACTCTTCGCGATCGTACCGAGATTTTCTTCTAGTTCTTCCTTCGTCATTCCGATTCCCGTATCACGAATGATGAGTTGACGCGCTTCTTTATTTGGTTCGATCGTAATTTTGTAGTGTTCCTTTTCGAACGAAATCGTCTCGTCCGTCAATGCTTTGTAGTACATCTTATCCATGGCGTCACTTGCATTCGAGATCAATTCGCGCAGGAAAATCTCCTTATGCGTATAGATGGAATGAATCATCATCTCCAGCAATCGTTTTGATTCCGCCTTAAATTGTTTCGTTTCCATGCTCATTCTGCCTCCCTTTTTTAGCACTCAATCATACAGAGTGCTAATTCATCTCCTATTATTAGGGAGTTCGAAATATCTGTCAATCACCTTTTTCACTGTATGTCACGACTTTTTCACGGACGATTTTTCCGATTTGACGTAAGTGTTCTGCTGACCCATAGGTGCCATGGCTGACACCGTTTTCATCCTTTCGATTACCGAGACCGATGAACTGCTCACTCGGTTTGAAGTGGAGTCCGACGACGGATACCTGAAATCGTGACGAGAAGCCGATTTGAAAAATCGCGTCCGGATAATCCGTTGGTCGATAGGTCGTCCAAGCGATGTCTGGTTCGAGCTTCGCAAATCGTTCCGTGTGTTCCTTACCGAGCAGGATGATTCCTTTTATCGAGAACAGTTCAAGCAGGCGTAACAAAAATGTCTGACCGAACGGACTATCTTCCAACACGCTGCGTTCTTTGATCGCTCCCATGTAGTGGTGTGTCGGAAACGGGAAAAAATCCAGATGAATGACCGGATCAAACGTCGTCTCGTAAAACGACGCACCGAGTCCGTTCAAGAATCCTTCGAGCTTACCGCCACCTGGTCGACCGAACCAGGTTCGGTACACATTTGGTTGTTTGAAGTAACGATTGAAGCGTCGGATCGATTCCGTCAATGTCTCTTCTTGTAAATACGCATTCCACGTCATGGATTGTGGACGTATGAAAAGTGGACCGTGCTCGTCAAATCGTAATGCACCTGTTCGGTCTAAAAACTGCGATCGGGATGGGTTCGTCGCGATCGTCACCCAACTGCTACGCGTCGCATCACCAAACCAGAGGACAGGTGTCGTTTGGTCGATCAATTCACTTGCAAATGCACTCTTCTCGAGTGTCATTTGGTACTGGACGGCTTCGTGTAATAATTTTTTGGCAAGTTGCCATTGATCGGATGTCAGCGTTCTCATCTCCCTCTATACAGCGATTGTGCTGTTGTAGATGTACCCCCTATCCTCTAACACTAGACGCATCGATGGGTTTAATCTCCATTTCTCCGGGAATGTTTCATAAGGTGAACGATACGACTTAGGAGGGATTTAATAATGGGTAGACTCGATCAAAAAGTAGCTGTCATTACCGGCTCGGCAACAGGGATTGGACAAGCGACTGCACTTGTCTTCGCAGAACAGGGAGCAACGGTCGTCTGTGCCGATGTCTCACTTGAAAAAGCACAACAAACAGTAGAACAGATTACACAACAAGGTGGGAAAGCGGAAGCCGTCCATGTCGATGTCTCAGACGTCGAGAGTGTCGAGCAACTTGCGAAGCACGTCAAAGAGACATACGGTACGATCGACGTTCTCTTCAACAATGCCGGAATCGATGAACAAGGCGGGAAAGTCCACGAGTATCCAATCGATCTCTTCGACCGGATCATCGCGGTCGACTTGCGCGGTACATTCCTCGTCAGTAAATTCTTGATTCCACTCATGCTTGATAACGGTGGTTCAATCATCAATACATCATCGATGTCTGGTCGCGCAGCTGACTTGAACCGATCCGGTTATAACGCAGCGAAAGGTGGGATTGCGAACTTCACGCGCGCGATGGCAATCGATTATGCGCGTCATGGCATTCGTGTCAATTCGTTATCACCAGGAACAATCGAAACACCACTCATCGATACACTCGTCGGTGAAAAAGAAAAAGAGCAAGGCAAACAGTTCCGCGATGCGAACGCTTGGATTACACCACTCGGACGACTCGGTAAACCACGCGAGATGGCAACAGTCGCCCTCTTCCTCGCTTCTGACGACAGCTCATATGTTACAGGTGAGGATATCACAGCAGACGGCGGCATCATGGCTTATACATGGCCGGGAGAGATGTTAATCGATTCGAAGTGGAAAGACGAAGCAGAAAAAAGTGAATGAGTAAGGTACGGTGTAACCTTCTGGTTGCACCGTTTTCTTTTATCTCAAGACGTTCAGCTCCGTAAATTATTTTCCGAATTCGTTTACCTCCCTGAAGTATTTTTATCAGGGTACAGGATAGGTAAAGGAGGAAATACTTATGCAAACAGCAATTACTTACTTACAACGATGTCTTCAAATTCCAAGCGTTAATCCGACGGACGGAGAGGAAGACGTCGCACGTTATGTGTACGATGTACTGATTGATCATCACATCTCGACAGAATGGATCGAAGTCTCACCGAAACGGATTTGTCTCGTCGCGACCGTTCCTGCGAGTGAAGAGGTTTCACGCCCTTCCGTACTCGGGCTATCTGGTCATCTCGATACGGTTCCGGTCCAAGGAGACGGCTGGACGAAAGATCCATACGGTGGTGAAATCGAAGACGGACGCATTTATGGTCGTGGGGCTTCGGATATGAAATCAGGTGTCATGGCGATGGTGCAAGCGCTCATTCAATACAAGGAACGTCAAGACCGTCCGAACACCGTCAAACTTCTGATTACATCCGATGAAGAGAATGGCATGACGGGTGCTCGTCATTTGACCGAACAAGGACACGCGGATGATTTAGATGCTTTACTGATCACAGAACCAACGAGCGGGATGATTGGATATGCACAAAAAGGAGTCGTTGGGATTGAAGTGACGTGCCGCGGGAAAAGTGCGCACAGCTCTGCTCCGCAACTCGGTCGTAACGCGATTGATGACGTGTATCGCATCATTCAAGAAGTGAAGTCAGAACGTTTCTCGATCACAACGAATCATCACCCGGCACTCGGTCCGGTCGTCGCGTCAATCACATCCATAAAAGGAGGCGAAGGACCGAATGTCGTTCCGAGTCAGGCTTCTTTTTATATGGACATCCGGACGATTCCTGGATTCGGTCGGGCGGACGTTCTTGCTGCCTTTACGGATATTGAGCGTCGACTTGTTGCAGAAGATCCTAACTTTGACATGAGCGTGACCGTCATCAAGGATATTCCTTCTTGTGAAACCGATGAACAAGCGCCTTTCTTGCAACAGGTCGCAGATACGATGGAGCAGGTCAGCGGCGTGACACCACGAAAAATCGCCATCCCAGGTGGAACGGATGGTGCGATGTTCAGCCAAGCGAAAAAGTCATTTCCGATTGCAATCGCTTCTTTCCATGATTTCCGCCTTGCGCATCAAGTCGATGAGTCAATTCTGTTATCCGAGTATGAACAAACGATTGCGTTTTGCTTTAACTTGATCAACACACCATTACATCAATCGCTTCCATCACTTTAAATAAAAAAGGGACGACTTTCGGGTGCAATACCCAGAGTCGTCCCTTCTACTTTTACTGTGTTTAGTTTAGTACACACCAAGCTGTGCCAACGCCTCACTTAAATAACTTTGATCACTGCGAAACTGATGACTCGTTTGTCCGTCAGACCAACTGATGAAGACACGACCAAGGCGGTCATATCGTAAACGGAGACGAATCACGCCCTGCTCGAATACGACTTCACCGTATAACGACTCATGGACGCGAGCAAAGTTACGGATGAACGCATCATATTGATTAAATGTAACTGAAAACTCGTGTTCACTATCTTCTCCCGTCATTTGAATCGTTAGTTCCTCTTGCTTTGGATATACGTGTAAGATGTCCCACGATACGCTGCTTTCTTCTCCTCGAAACACGATGCGATGCTTCATTCGATTTCCTCCTTTATGTACAAGGATTTTCGCTTTCTTTTTTCGAAAGTAACCGATATCTTCTTCATCCGAAAGGAGTCTGCTTATGTCTGATACGCCAAAGACAGGTCCTACTGAACAGTCCGTTGATGCCTTTCTGGCACAAGTCGAACCGCCACTACGTCAAGCAGATGGTATCACGTTACGTCAGTTCTTCGAAGATGTCACGGGATACGAAGCCGTCATTTGGGGGTCTTCCTTGATTGGTTTTGGTTCCTATCATTATCACTATGCCTCCGGTCACGAGGGCGACAGCTTTTATGTTGGCTTTTCTCCACGCAAGACGAACCTCGTCCTTTACCTCGCGCTTGGTGAAGACGATGTATCGGAACGACTGCTTGCCACTCTTGGTACGTATCGACGTGGTAAGTCCTGCCTCTACGTAAAACGACTGACTGACATCGATTTAAACGTCCTTCGGGAAATGATTGAGCACTCGATTCGCACGTTAAGAGACATGTACCCGTCTTGATTTCAATCAAAAACAGCCGAAGCGGATTCGCTTCGGCTGTTTTTTGAAATTAATGTCCGCCTTCTGTCCGATCGATATGGCGAATGTGTTTGAGATTGACCCCGATGATGATGACGGATAAGAGGACAAAGCCACTTCCGACATAAAACGGTAAGTTTGCGTTGAAGATTTCAGCCAATTTACCGGCCATGAATGGCGCAATGGCTGCCCCGAGAAAACGTAGGAAACTGTATGCCGCAGATGCTGTCGAACGTTCAACAGGTGCTGCGTCCATGACAGCTGTCGTGATGAGCGTGTTGTTATTCCCAAGCACGGCTCCCGCCAAAATGACACAGACGATGACGACGGCTGGTGTTTCCGTAAAGATCCCCATTAACAGAAGCAAGATTGCGAATATGATCAACATCATGACCATCGCTTTGATTGTTCCGAACCATTGTTTCAGTTTCGGAGCCGTTAAGACCGATGTGATCGCAAGCAACATTCCCCAGCCGAGGAAAACGAATCCGAGTCCTTGCGCTGGTAGTTTCATGACGAATGGTGCATAGGCCATGATCGTAAAGAACCCAACGTTATAAAGTGCCGCTACGATTCCGAGCGTCAAGAGCGAACGATGCTTCATCGCTTGGAACGGTGCTTTTAATGATAACTTCTGTTTCGGTGCTGCAGATGCTGCTGGTTTTGGCATCAAGAAGAGCAAGACGAGGAACGCGATGACCATGATTGTTGCAACACCCATGAATGGCGCGCGCCATGTGATTGAACCGAGCGTTCCGCCTAACAGTGGTCCAATCGAAATCCCAAGACCAACGGCTGCTTCATACAAAATGATGGCTTTTGCTGTTCCGCCTGACGACAGCGAAACAATCGCAGCAAGTGCGGTTGCGACGAACAAAGCGTTCCCAAGTCCCCATCCACCGCGCAACGCGACGAGCGTCCAAATGCTATCTGCTTGTGAAGCAAAACCAGCAACGGTTGCGATGACGGCGATCCCGAGCATCAATGTTCCTTTTTGACCAATCCGTGATGAGATCGCGCCTGTAATTAACATCGCGAATGCCATGACGGCGTTATAACTTGTAAATAAGAGCGTTACTTCACTTTTTGATGCTTCTAAATTCTCGGCAATCGTCGGTAAGACGGGATTGACGAGCCCCATTCCCATGAATGCTGTAATACTGGCGAAAAAGACTGCCCAGACAGCAACCGGTTGATGGAATAATCCCTGTTTGCTTTCTGCTAATACCGTTTCCGGCTCAAGCGTCATTGTTTTTTCAGCAAGTGCCATAGTGTCCCTTCTTTCTATTGAATGTGTTACATGAACTGTTTAAACGAATGGCGAATGACGTCGCCTCGACTAATGATCCCAACAAGCCGTCCTGCTTTCAGGATCGGAAGCTTTTTGATCCGTTTTGCGCCAAGTGTCGCCGCAATCTCTTCTATTTCTGTTTCAGCGTCCGCTGTTACGACCTTCCGACGTGCCAGTTCCATGACAGGTCGATTCAAGATATGACGAATCCGATCTTCGTAATCTTCTTCGTCTCCTTTGATGACATCTACATATAAGAATGTATCGACGATGATGTCCTTGTGTTTTCCAATCGCGCGCATGATATCTCCGTCACTGATATACCCGACGACCTCTTGCTCAGCATTAATGACAGGTACGCCGCTAATACCAGATTGAATGAATCGTTCGATGACCGTACGAATCAGATCTGTATCGTTTACTGTGATGACCTCTTGTTTCATCGACTCATAAGCTTTCATCTGAATTCTCCTTTGTCGTTCGTTTCTCATACGAAAAAGTTGTATGATACAATTAAAAGAACAAAAATGATTGTATAATACAACTACAACTCTGTCAAGCCTCCTGCTTTTCGCATTGACAGCTTATCCACATTGGGTAATCATGAGGGACAGAGAGACCTTATTGAAAGGGGAGATACCCGATGTCTCAACAAGCACTCGAAACCATTGAATTAGAGTTAGCAATTCTGATCCGGCGCTTGACGACAGCGACGGCAGACAATCGTAATTTGGATCGTGCTTCCTACCTTTTACTGCGACAACTAGCGGATTCCGGCAACGTCGGTGTCAAAACACTTGCTCGTGAACTCCAGCTTGATGTCTCGACCGTCAGTCGCCCTGTCTCTTATACACATCTCCGAG
>NZ_WBYY01000150.1:0-8272 GCF_048985645.1 Exiguobacterium sp. A1_3_1
TTTAGGAGAACCAGAGAATGTCTTCATTCAATTATCACGCGATCTCTTCCCTGGTTTCATTACGGGACTGTTGCTGGCAGCCTTACTTGCTGCCATCATGTCGACGATCTCGACACAGCTACTCGTCTCTTCGAGTGCGGCAACGAATGATTTCTATCAACGTTTCTTCAAGCGTGATGCTTCGGATCGTGAATTGATGGTCATGGGGCGCGTGATGGTCCTTGTCGTCGCTGCTCTAGCGATTCTCTTATCGTTCGGTGCACAGAAGTCGATCTTGACTCTCGTTGGTTATGCGTGGGCTGGTTTCGGTGCCGCGTTCGGACCAGTCGTTCTGTTCAGCTTGCTTTGGCGCCGGATGAACAAGACAGGAGCACTTGCTTCGATGATTACGGGATCCGTCGTCGTCATCGCCTGGATTCTCATCAAACAAAATGTCGAAGGGTTGCCATTCTACATTTCTGAGATGTACGAGATGATTCCAGCCTTCTTCGCTTCGACTGTTGCGCTCGTCGTCGGTAGTCTCGTGACGAAGGAACCGAGTCAAGCGATCTATGATGAATTCGATCAAGTGCAAGCGCAGCTAAAAGGTGCGGAGCCTGAGCGGAAGATCGTCTAATTAACAAAAAGGGATGTTTCCTGATTACAGGAGACATCCCTTTTTAATTCACTTCATACGTTGTTATTTACCATAAACATATTTGTTGCTCTTGTGCAAAATGAGCGTATAATGAAAACAAAAAGTGAGGTGAACGAGATGGCGACACAGCCACTTACACAAGATTTACCAAGAAAACGGACATATCTCGGACCGGCGTTCGTTGCTGCCGTCGCGTATCTCGATCCGGGAAACTTCGCGACGAACATGACGGCAGGCGCCCAGTATGGCTATTTGCTGCTCTGGGTCATCGTTGCCTCGAACTTGATGGCAGTCGTCATTCAGTTCCTGTCAGCCAAGCTTGGAATCGTCAGCAATCTCAGTTTAGCGGAGGTGATCCGGGAGGAGTTATCGCCGGTCTATCGCTTCTTCTACTGGGTACAAGCGGAGCTCGTCGCGATGGCGACCGATCTCGCCGAGTTCGTCGGGGCCGCACTCGGATTTCATTTACTGTTCGCAATCGATTTACGGATGGCAGCATTATTGACGGCAGTCTTGTCGTTCGTCATCCTTGGCTTCGAGCAGAAGGGACTCCGGCATTTCGAAGCTGTCATCGCCGTACTCGTCTTAATCATCGCCGCTGCTTTTGCGATTGAAGTATTTGAAGTTCATCCGGTCTTTCGTGATCTATCGGCAGGATTGTTACCGAGATTTGAAGGTACGTCGAGCATCGTCCTCGCTGCCGGGATGCTCGGAGCGACCGTCATGCCGCATGCGATCTATCTCCATTCCGATTTAACGAAACGCCGGATGGGACACGTTGCGAATAAATTGTCGATGTTACGGATTCAGCGTTTCGACATTTGGGGAGCGATGTTGATTGCTGGAGCGGTCAACGGAGCGATGCTCGTCATCGCCGCCAGTGTGTTTTACGGCACGACGTATCAAGCGGGTTCGCTTGAAGCGATCTACGAGGGACTTCATGTCACGCTCGGTGGTAGCGCACCGTATCTGTTTGCGATTGCTTTACTTGTCTCGGGTCTCGCTTCTTCAAGCGTCGGGACGATGTCAGGGGACGCGATCATGCGCGGCTTTCTTCATCTTCAACTGCCACTGTTCGTTCGCCGGATCGTGACGATGTTGCCGGCAATTTTGTTGCTGTTCTCCGGTTTTGATCCGACACGAGCACTTGTCCTTAGTCAGGTCGCCTTATCGTTCGGGATTCCGTTCGCCTTGATTCCCTTGATTCGGGCGACAGCGAGTGAACAGTACATGGGGGAACATCGGAACAGTCGGTTCATGAACACGTTGGCCTGGATCATCGTCTCGATCGTCATCGTCTTCAATGTCTATCTGCTCTTCGATGTATTAGTATGAATATTCAGTATTTTTGTTTCGTCTGATTTAAAGCGGGTATTTCATAACTAGAAGCTTTCCGCCCGGAAGCTTTGCTACCCCTATAGGACGATGGTGCGGACCTCCCCCCGATGCACCATCGTCTTTTTTGTCTGGACGAAAAGTGCTATGATTAGAAATAGTGTAAAATATATCGCAAAAGTTCCGGAGGTGGAATGACATGGCAAAGATTAATGAGGAGCAAGTCCGCCACGTGGCGCATTTGGCACGCCTTGCCGTGACAGATGAAGAAGTAGCACAATTCACAGGACAACTCGAGAAGATTCTTGGGTTCGCTGAACAATTAAATGAACTCGATACGACAGGCGTCGAACCGACGACTCATGTCCTCGATTTAAAGAACGTCCTACGTAAGGACGAAGTACGTCCATCACTTCCTCGTACGGAAGTAGAACGACTCGCACCCGATTGGGAAGACGGACAAGTCCGCGTCCCAGCGGTGTTCGAATAAGGAGGAAATGACCCGATGTCACTTTTTGAACATGGTGTCAAAACACTACACACACTCATTCAGGATGGCGAAGTCAAAGTTTCTGAACTCGTCCAAGAATCCTTTGATCAAATCGACCGCGTCGATGGAAAAATCGGTGCGTTTCTTTCATTGAACGAAGAAGCATTCGAGCAAGCAAAACGAATGGATGATGTCGCGAAACACGAAGCGAATCCATTGTTTGGTCTTCCAATCGGTGTCAAGGATAACATCGTCACAAAAGGGATGACGACGACATGTGGTTCGAAATTCCTCGAGAACTTCGTACCAGCGCATGACGCGACGGTCGTCGAGCGTCTGCATGAAGCAGGGGCGGTCACGATCGGGAAATTGAACATGGATGAGTTCGCGATGGGTTCTTCAAACGAGAACTCAGCGTACAAACCGGTTCGCAATCCATGGAATACGAAACACGTTCCAGGTGGTTCTTCAGGTGGTTCAGCAGCAGCTGTCGCAGCAGGCGAAGTCTTGTTCAGCCTTGGTTCGGATACAGGTGGTTCGATTCGTCAACCGGCTGCCTATTGTGGTGTCGTCGGGTTGAAACCGACATACGGTCTCGTCTCACGCTTCGGTCTTGTGGCGTTCGCGTCGTCGCTTGACCAAATCGGTCCGTTGACACGAACAGTCGAAGACAACGCGTATCTCTTGAGCGCGATCGCAGGACACTGTGAGATGGATTCGACGTCTGCGAATGTCGCCGCAACGGATTACACACAAGCGTTGACAGGTGATATCAAAGGGTTGAAGATCGCTGTTCCGAAAGAATACTTCGGTGAAGGTGTCAGTGAAGGTGTCAAAGCCAACATCCGTGAAGCGATCCAAAAACTCGAAGCACTCGGTGCGACGGTTGATGAAGTGTCACTCCCGAACTCGAAATATGCACTTGCGACGTACTACTTACTCGCTTCATCAGAAGCATCATCGAACCTCGCGCGCTTTGACGGTATTCGTTACGGAGTTCGTGCGGAAGCGGACGCACTTGAAGATGTCTTCAAGTATTCCCGCTCACAAGGATTCGGAGACGAAGTCAAACGCCGGATCATGCTCGGAACGTACGCGCTCAGCTCAGGTTATTACGATGCGTACTATAAAAAAGCACAACAAGCTCGAACGTTGATCAAAAAGGACTTCGACGATGTCCTCGCGAACTATGACGTCATCATCGGACCAACAGCGCCGACACCAGCATTCGAACTCGGTGCACAACTCGATGATCCCGTCACGATGTATGCGAATGACATTTTGACGATTCCAATCAACTTAGCAGGTGTTCCAGCCATCTCGGTTCCAGCTGGATTCGTCGACGGTCTTCCGGTCGGCTTACAAATCATTGGAAAACATTTCGATGAGGCGACGATCTACCGCGCTGCGCATGCGTTTGAGCTTGCGACAGGTGGATTCGCGCTTCCGAAGTTATAAGGAGCGAATGTATCATGAACTTTGAAACGATCATCGGGATCGAAGTCCACGCCGAGCTGAGCACGAACACGAAGATGTTCTGTGGTTGTGCGCGGGAATACGGCGCGGAGACGAACACGAAAACGTGTCCGATTTGTCTTGGACATCCGGGCGTCTTGCCGAAAATCAACGAAAAAGCAGTTGAGCTCGCTGTGCGTGCAGCTATGGCACTCAACTGCCAAGTGGCCGATCAAACGAAATTCGACCGGAAGAACTATTTCTATCCAGATACGCCAAAAGCGTATCAAATCTCACAGTTCGATCAACCGATCGGCTTCGATGGCTACATTGATGCGGAAGTCGATGGCGAAACAAAACGCTTCCGGATCGAACGTGTCCATCTGGAAGAAGATGCTGGTAAGATGAACCACACGGGTGCGAATCACTCAGTCGTCGACTTCAACCGGACAGGTGCGCCGCTCATCGAGATCGTCAGTGAAGCGGACATGCGTTCACCGAAAGATGCAGTCGCCTACCTCGAACGTCTCAAGGAAGTCTTGCAATATGCAGGCGTCTCGGACGTCAAGATGGAAGAAGGATCACTTCGTTGTGACTGTAACATCTCCGTTCGCCCATACGGACAAGAGAAGTTCGGTACAAAAACAGAACTTAAAAACTTGAACTCATTCGGAAACGTCTTAAAAGGTCTTGAGTTCGAAGAAGATCGTCACCGTAAGTTGTTGCTTGCAGGTGGTGTGATGCGTCAAGAAACACTTCGCTTCGATGAGACGAAAAAACAAACCGTCCTCATGCGTGTCAAAGAAGGGGCGTCGGATTACCGTTACTTCCCAGAGCCTGACCTCGTCAAGCTCGTGCTGGATCACGATTGGAAAGAAGCGATCCGTGCCGGTATTCCGGAACTTCCAGATGCACGTCGCGTTCGTTACCAAGAAGAACTCGGTCTTTCGGCGTATGATGCGAAACAATTGACAGTTACACGTGAGATGGCAGAGTACTTCGAAGCGACACTTGCAGCAGGTGCAGAGCCGAAAGCAGCAGCCAACTGGACGATTGGTGAGATCCAAGGTCACTTGAATAAATCGACGGAAACGTTCGAAACAGTCAAGATGACACCAGCTCGTCTGGCAGAGATGATCGACTTGATCGCAAGCGGTACGATTTCTTCGAAAATCGCCAAACAAGTCTTCACAGCCGTCATCGAAGAAGGTGTCGAGCCACGTGCATACGTCGAAGCAAACGGTCTTGCACAAATTTCAGACGAAGGATTGCTACGTGGTCTCATCGTCGAGATGTTCGAAGCGAATCCAGCCGTCGTCGAGGAATTACTCGGTGGACGTGACCGGAAGAAAGGCTTCGTCATCGGTCAAATCATGAAGAAAACAAAAGGAATGGCGAACCCTGCCCTCCTTGATCAACTCTTCTATGAAGAGCTTGAAAAATTAAAATAAGTACCTGATCAAACAGCGTTCGTTCCTCCTTTACTTCTGCGAGGAAACGGACGCTGTCTTTTTTGGCTTTGTAATGTCTCGAGAGTTCATGTAAAATAAAACAGTTATGTATCAAATGAACGGTTGAGTCAAAAAGGAGAAAATCTTATGAGACCTAGAGCGCGCGTGATTTATAACCCGACTTCCGGGAAAGAGATGGTTAAACGAAATTTACCGTATATCCTCGACCGACTCGAAGCAGCGGGTTATGAGACATCTGTCTACTCGACGAAAGCGGTCGGCGATGCGACGTATGAAGCAGCACGAGCATGCGAAGCAGACTTTGATCTCGTCGTCGCAGCAGGCGGCGATGGTACGTTGAACGAAGTGATCAGCGGAATGGCTGCCTACAACAAACGTCCGAAGCTTGGTGTACTACCTGTTGGAACGACGAATGACTTTGGTCGGGCGATGCGTATTCCATTGACGATCGAAGGAGCGATGGATGTCATTTGCACAGGACATACGATGCCGGTCGATATCGGTAAGATCGAAGGATCGGCAGGCGTCCATTACTTCATCAACATCGCTGGTGGTGGCATCATGACAGAACTGTCGTACGAAGTGCCTTCGAAGCTGAAGACGGCACTCGGACAGCTCGCGTACTACGTCAAAGGGATGGAGAAACTTCCGCAAATCCGACCGACATATGTCGAACTGGAGCATGAAAAGGGTATATTCAAAGGAGAAGTCATGCTGTTCTTGACATCGAACACGAACTCCGTCGGTGGATTCGAGAAGCTGTCACCGAACGCGTCACTCAATGACGGTCGGTTCGATCTCTTCATTCTCAAGAAATGTAACCTCGTCGAACTGATTCGTGTCATGCGTCTTGCCTTAAAAGGGGATCATTTCTCGGACCCTTGCATCGAGCATGTCACGACCTCATTCGTCCGCATGAAGAATACATCAGAGATGAGTTTGAACATCGATGGTGAGTTTGGCGGCATTTGCGAAGGCGAGATGACGAATCTTCGCTCTCATTTCGAAGTCATGACACCAAAGTTCCGGATCGAAGAGATGGAACAAATCAATACACAACTACAAGAAGCAGAAACGAACCTCGCGTGAAGCGAGGTTTTTAAGGAGGATATTCATGATTCCAGTACAAAAGAACGATGAACACGTCGTCGAGATCGTCGACCTGACACATGAAGGGTCAGGGGTCGCGCGCATCGATGGATATACGGTCTTCATCCCGGGCGCATTGCCGACGGAACAGGTCAAGATCAAGATCACGAAAACGACGAAGTCTTACGGATTCGGTCGCATCATCCGTCAAAAGACGAAGAGTGTCGATCGTGTCGAGCCGCCTTGTCCAGTTTACAACCAGTGTGGTGGTTGCCAATTGCAACACTTATCATACGATGCAGAACTCAAGTTCAAGCACAACCGTGTCCGTGACGCTTTCGCGCGCCTAGCAGGTCTTGAAATTCCCGTCCACGAGACGATCGGGATGGAAGATCCTTGGGGTTACCGCAACAAAGCACAAGTACCGGTCGCCTTCCAATCGAACAAATTGATGGCTGGCTTCTATCAAAAACGGAGTCACCGAATCATCGATATGGACTACTGCTTAATCCAAAACAAAGAAAACGACGAAGCCGTCCAAGCGGTTCGTAAAGTCCTCGCTGATTTAAAAGTACCAGCGTACGACGAGAAGAAAAAAGCAGGTGTCATTCGTCATATCATGGCACGTCATGGGTACCACACGAACGAGTTGATGGTCGTGCTCGTCACGAAGGTCAAACAATTGCGTGGGATCGATAAGATCGTCGAAGGGATCTTAAAGGCGTTACCAAACGTCACGTCGATCCAGCACAACATCAACCCGGATGATACGAACGTCATTCTCGGGAAAAAGAACGTCGTCTTATATGGACCGTCCGTCATCCGCGATCAAATCGCTGGATTGACGTATGAGATCTCACCGCATTCGTTCTTCCAAGTCAATCCGCTGCAAACAGAGAAACTCTACGCGAAAGCGCTCGAGTACGCTCAGTTGACAGGCGATGAGACTGTCGTCGATGCTTACTGTGGTATCGGTTCGATTTCCTTGTCACTCGCTAAACAAGCGAAGCACGTCTACGGTATCGAAATCGTACCGCAAGCAATCGATGATGCACGCCGGAACGCACAAGCGAACGGCATCGAGAACGTGACGTTCGAGTACGGTGCGGCCGAGAAGGTCATGCCGGATCTCGTTAAAGCCGGTATCCAACCGGACGTCATCGTCGTCGACCCACCCCGTAAAGGCTGTGACGAAGAGTTCTTACGTGCTGCTGCGGATGTTGCACCAAAGCGAATCGTCTACGTCTCTTGTAACGCGTCGACACAAGCGCGTGACGCGAAGTTGTTGACAGAACTCGGGTATACACTCGTCGAAGTGACACCGGTCGATATGTTCCCACATACGACACACGTCGAGAGCGTTGCCTTGTTCGTCCGTAACTAAATCAAAAAAGTGCCTCTTTCCAGTTAAGGAAGGAGGCACTTTTGATTTATCATTCCGTTTCTGTTGATTCGTCCTCAACCGTCGATTGTGCTGTACTTGGGAACAATTCAGCAAGAACGCGTTCACTCGCCGTACCATCATCTAAGCTGCAGAAGCGTTCGAGGAAGCGGTCGTATTTTTCTTGGTAAGCGACAGACTTCGTATCGATTTGTTCGATATAATCGATGACTTGATCTGTTTCCTTCAGAAGTGGTCCAGGGACGACTTCTTCGAAATCGAAGTAGAATCCGCGTAACGTTGAAGCATACTTCTCTAGATCGTACGTAAAGAAGATCATTGGACGTTGTAAGTGTGCATAGTCGAAGAACACAGATGAGTAGTCCGTGATCAGGATATCACTAATCAGGTAG
>NZ_WBYY01000151.1:0-8160 GCF_048985645.1 Exiguobacterium sp. A1_3_1
TTCGACACCTTGTTCGCGTGCCGCTTCAATTGCCTGAATCGTCTCCGGTTCAATTCGTTGCTTGCCCGAAAGAACGGTTCCGTCCATGTCTGATACGAGTAGCTTGATTGGATTTGCCATCGTCTTCACTCTCCTCTTTTTCTATTTCCATACCACTATACCATTTTTCACATTTTGACTGGTCGTAAACGCGGTTTACAAAATCGGTGACAACAAACGCGAAATACTTTCCTTGAATTTGATCGTTCTTGAACGCGCGGCATACGACTCGACCGTCATGAGCTTTGATACCTCACAATCAGCGAGGAAGAGACGTTCTAGTTCAATCGCTATTGCCTGATCATAGACGATCGTGTTCATTTCAAAGTTCAACCGAAAACTTCGCGCATCGATATTCGTCGTCCCGACTGAAGCAATCTCGCCATCAACGACGATCGTCTTCGCATGTAAAAATCCAGGTTCATACGTGTAGACTTTAGCTCCGTACGATAACAACTCTCCTACAGCAGCAGTCGTTGCCCAGTAAACGAATGGGTGGTCCGGTTTGTTCGGAATCATGATACGGACTTCCACTCCGGACAGAAGGGCTGCCTTACATGCATCTAAATAACTCGTGTCTGGAATGAAATAAGGCGATTGGATATAAATTGTCCGTTTTGCTTCGTTGATCATCTTGATCAAGGCAAGCTTCAAATACTCTGAACGGGAATCCGGACCCGATGTGACGATTTGCATCGGTAATATATCCTGAATCCTATGCGTTCCATAGTAAAACAATGATTTTTCCGTATAGACGTCACTTGCTTGGTTCCAGTCGAGAATAAAGCGGTCGAGTTGATCATGAACGACGTCACCTTCCAAGCGAAAATGTGTATCCCGCCAGTAGCCGAACTTTTCATCGATCCCGAGATATTCCGTACCAACGTTGAACCCACCAATATAGCCGATTCGACCGTCGATGATACAGGATTTACGGTGATTCCGGTTGTTCAATCGAAAATTAACGAATCCAATCGTCGACGGGAAAAAGGCAAACACTTCTCCTCCGTGCGCGAGTAACTCCTTGAAATCCGTCCGTTTGAGACTCCGTGATCCGACAGCATCATACAATAGACGGACTTTGATCCCACGACGGGCACAATCGGTCAATGTATCGATCAACGCTAATCCGAGACGATCTTTCTGAATGATGTAATATTGGATGTTCACTTCATGCTCAGCCTGGCGGATATCTTGAATCATCCGATTGAATTTTTGCTCGCCATCCGAAAGAATCTGCAATTGATTCGAGAGACTGAGCAGGGAACCGTTCGACATTAAGTTCATCCGAATCATATCCCGATGTTTTTGAATCATCGGGTGCCGTCCCATCGTGACAAGTTCTTTTTTCTGTAAGGCAATCCGTCTATCCTGTTCCAGTTGTTCTTCATCCGTGACACGATAAAAATTCGTTTTTTTCAACAGTCTTCCGAAAAACAGATAGACGAGAAACCCAACGAGCGGAACGAAATACAAGATGAATACCCATGCCCACGTCGCACCAATATCGCGCCGCTCAAGAAAAATAACCGTCAGGACAGCCAAGATATTCATGATAAGCAATCCGTAGACGATGATGATCGTGAACGTACTCCATACTTCCACCATACGATTCCCTCCCGCTTCAACGGTATTCTTCAATTTTGATTCCTCTGTCTCTTATTCCCGTTTCCTTCCGTGTCATTCTTCTGAAGACAAAAAAACCTTTTTGAAGCACGGCTAGCTTCAAAAAGGTTTAGGTGTGTCATGATTCTTTACATGGTTCCGGTTGTTGTAACGCCATTTGTTCAAGCGTCGCTTTGACACCTGCTACACAGTCTGGCAAACCAACACCATCATAGGCGAGTCCGGCTAAATGAATGTGTGGATAGTGAGAAGCGACGATTTCTCGCACTTCTTGAATCCGCTGTGCATGTCCTACCGTATAGGCCGGTAAGCCGTCTAAGAGACGACTGATGACGACACGTTCCGGTTGCAATGGACGACCACAGATGTTTTCAAGATCTTCTAAGACGACGCGTTCAATCATTTCGTCTGTTTCACGAACGAGTGCATCTTTTCCGGGGCGTCCGATGAAGGCACGGAGCACGGTATGATTCGGTGCTGCATGATTCCACTTTTGATCAATCGCCGTGCATGCTGTAATTGAATACGGCGCCCGACGGTTGACGATGAATCCCGTTCCATCAATCGGTAACGCTGTTTCCTTATCGAAAATCAACGTGACCGTCGCCGTCGAGTGTGTTGAAAGGTTCGCAAGCCCTGGAAGCGTCGCATCTGGTAACAGGGACACGACTTGGCGATGCGGAATCGTCAACAAAATATCATCAGCATATTCTGGACCATGATCCGTTTCGAGACGATACCGCCCGTCTTCTTCCCGTTCGATGGAGCGAAGTGGTGTCTCTAGACGAATCTCTGTCCGTTCGAGTACCTCTTCTAAACGCTCGACGAGAGACTCGAGTCCAGTAGCAAGTGATAGGAATTGACCTGTCGCTTTGAGCGCCGGACCTTGTTGTTGATCAAGCGGACGCATGAGGCGCATCCCTTCGAACAAGCTTCCAGCCTTTTGCTCATTCGCAACGAATTGCGGGTAGGTCGCGAACGTACTCATCCGGTCGATATCACCCGCATAGATGCCTGAAAGAAGCGGTTCGATCAACTTCTCGACGAGCGCATCTCCAAGACGCGGACGCAGGTATTCCCCTAATGGGATGTCTGTTTCCGGAATCGTCAAATTAGGAGCAGGGTGAAGCAAGCGTTCTGTCACCTCTGCCTTTTCTTCTTCCGTCAGTAGAGACGTCTCTGCGAATAACTCTAAATCGGTCGGGATGCCCATGACGGCACCTTTTGGAATCGGGTGGAGACCGCGCGCATCCAAGATATACGCTTGCGACGTGTTATTGCGAACGAGTTGCTCCCCTAATCCGATCTCTTCGATGAGATCCGTCAACACGTGTTTCCGTGCGACGTATGAATCCGGTCCCCGCTCGATCGTCAATCCTTCGTCCCGATATGTCGCCACCTTACCACCGAGACGACCCTCTGCCTCGAGTAACGTGATGTTCATCTCTGGAAACTGCTTCTCTGCATAATAGGCGGCTGCAAGTCCTGATATACCACCGCCCACGATGACGAGACGTTTACTGGACATAACTACCCACCTGTTTCGCGACGGCTTCCGTGACAGCTTTCATGAAAGCTGGATCCGCGTTTGGCATGACAGGTCGCGCATAGTGAATTCCGAGTTCGTCGCAGACGACTTTACACTCGTAATCATTATCGAACAATACTTCTAGGTGATCGGCAACGAAACCAACGGGTACGTAGACGAATGCTTCATATCCTTTTTCTTCGTAGACGTCACGTGTCAAATCCTGAACATCTGGTCCAAGCCATGGTTCTGGCGTTTGTCCAGCCGATTGCCAGCCTGTGATCATATGCGGTACACCAGCACGTTGCGCGATCAATTCGGCTGTTTCCTTCAATTGCTCTGGGTATGGATCACCGTTTGCAATGATTTTCTCAGGTAGACTGTGTGCTGAAACGACGAGAACGGCTTTCTCTTCAGGTACTGGTAAAGCGTCGAACGTCTTGCGGATTTCTTTCCCCCACCAATCGAGAAACGCTTCTTCTTTGTACCACGATTCGACGGACGCGAGACGAATACCATGTTGGTCCGCGACTTCCTTCGCACGACCGTTATATGAACGGATACTGAACGTTGAATAGTGTGGTGCTAAAACGACCGTGACCGCTTCCGTAATGCCGTCTTTTGCCATTTGCTCGACAGCATCCTCAACGAATGGCTCGATGTGTTTCAGACCAAGATAGAGTTTGAACTCGATTTCACCAGCATATTTCTCAGACAGTTGACGGTGTAGCTCTTCAGCCTGATCAATCGTGACTTGTGCGAGTGGTGAGACACCACCGATGGCTTCGTAACGTTCCGTCAACTCTGCCAATGCTTCTGGAGACGGTTTGCGCCCGCGACGGATGTGCGTATAATAACGCTCGATATCTTCTGGTTTATATGGCGTACCGTACGCCATAACAAGTAGTCCTAACGTCTTCATTTTCCTACCTCCATTTTTTCTTTCGAATAATCATGGATAAATGCAGTCAAACGTTTCAATACTTCTGGATCGACTTCCGGGAAGATGCCGTGACCGAGGTTAAAGATAAATCCTGGTTGCTTCATTCCCATGTCGAGAATTTCCTTCGTTTTTGCTTCAAGGATATCCCACGGTGCTAGCAGATAAGACGGGTCGAGGTTTCCTTGGACAGGTTTCGTCAATCCACGCTCACGTGCTTCGTCAATCGACAAACGCCAATCAAGTCCGACGACGTCTAACGGTAAACTGTGCCATTCTTCTGCCAAGTGACTCGCTCCTACACCGAACATGATCATCGGCACGCCTGTATCTTTTAATTCCGTGAAAATGCGTTCCATCGTTGGCTTGATGTAACGGACATAATCTTTCCGGCTTGTCGTTCCGACCCATGAGTCAAAGATTTGGAACGCTTGGATTCCTGCATCCACTTGTGACTTGATGTAATCGATGACCATGTCACCTAGTTTCTCCATTAAGGCATGCCATACCTCAGGTTGTCCATACATCAATGCTTTCGTTTTATGGTATCCCTTCGAAGGACCACCTTCAATCATATAGCTCGCAAGCGTGAATGGTGCCCCGGAAAAACCAATCAACGGTACTTCGAGTCGTTCTCGTAACAAACGAATCGTTTCATAGATATATGGAATATCTTCGCGGTTGAATGGTTGTAATGCTTCGACATCTGCCATCGTGCGAATCGGGTTCGCGATGACTGGACCGATACCACTCTTGATTTCGACGTCAACGCCCATCGATGGAAGTGGCGTCATGATGTCTTTATACAGAATCGCTGCATCGACCCCTAATTGTTTTACAGGTAGTTCTGTCACATATGCGCCTAGTTCCGAGTCATGTGTGATCTCGAAAAGCGTCCGCGTCTTCTTGATTTCACGATATTCCGCTTGATAACGACCTGCTTGTCGCATGTACCAGACGGGAACGTGATCAATCTGCTCGCCACGGATCGCCCGCAAAAACGTATCATTGAATTTCTTCATCATAACTACCCCTTTATACTCGTTCTAACGCCCCAAAAAAACGTACGATAAGTTTGTGAACACAGAAACATTATATCTGAAATTAAGAAGTCTGTGCCAATAAATCGTTTACAAAATGACAGTTCTGTTACCAGTTCATGAAATGTTCACTGTTTCTTGTAAAGACCGAACGCAGCGTTTAACTGACCGCGGATCAAGTCTGAACGTTGCTGTTCCGTTACCTTACGTTCTTTTTCTCGAATTTCGTGCGTACGCCAGCCATCCTCGATTTTTTCCGCGACTTCGACGAGTCGCTCGACATCCGTAAACGAATATTTTCGTGTTTTTCCATTTGTCCGTTCTGGAAAGATCAACTTCCGTTCCTCATAGTAACGAATCTGACGTTCTGACAAGCCGGTCAATTCACAGACGATTCCGATCGACATCACCTTTTTTTCACGGTAGTTCATCTTCGTCACTCCTTTCCACAAAAATACCATGTCAGATTTTCTGACACAACACGTTTCTTTGAAAGTATTTCCGTCTAAAGTAAACACATACTTTAAATGGATAAAGGAGGAACGACAATGAAACTGGAACAACTCGCTATCTCAGTCGATACGTTTTATGTCTTATTCGCAGCACTGCTCGTCTTTACGATGCAAATCGGATTCTTACTTCTAGAAACAGGGATGTTACGGGCGAAGAACGCGGGGCACGTCGCCGTCAAACAAATCATCAGCTTCTCGGTTGCCGCTCTCGCCTTTTGGGCCATCGGATTCGGATTGACGTTTGGTGATGGCAATTCTATCATCGGAACGGAAGGATTCTTTTTACAAGGAGGATTCAGCAGTCTTGATTGGTCGAACATCACGATTGATGTGAAGTTCCTCTTCCAACTCTCATTCGTCGCTGTCTCCCTCGCGATCGCTTGGGGCGGATTCGCAGAACGTGCTAAATTATCCGTCTACCTGTTGTTCGGAACGTTTTTCGTTGCTATCATCTATCCGATCATTGCACGTTCCGTTTGGGCAGGTGGATTCCTTGGTTCGCTCGGGATGCAAGACTTCGCTGGATCAACGGTCGTTCACTTACAAGGTGGGATTGCTGCACTCGTTGCTGCTTTACTGCTCAAGAAACGAATCGGTGCTGAAAAAACACCGTTACTCGGACACAACGTCATCTATTCTGTCGTTGGTGCCTTCATCCTCTGGTTATGTTGGTTCGGCTTCAATGCTGGTTCGACACTAACGATTGCCGATGGATTCTTTAGTTACGTTGCCTTGACGACGTTACTTGCGACTGCAGCAGGTGCCCTCGGTGCTCTTGCCATCTCATTCTGGCACCGTCGTGTCGCAGATATCCCTTCGATCATCAACGGTGTCTTAGCTGCACTCGTTGCCATCACAGCAGCCTGTGCCTTCGTCGAACCGTGGGCAGCTGTCGTCATCGGTTTCCTCGCTGGTGTGATCACATATGGAACGAGCATTCTTCTCGCAAGCCGTGTCGATGATCCATTATGTGCCTTCTCCGTTCATGGCGTCGCTGGTATCTGGGGTACACTCGCAACTGGATTCTTCGCTTCACCACGACTCGTTGAAATCACAGGGATCGGACAAGCTGGTCTCTTCTATGGTGGCGGTTTTACGCAACTCGGTGTTCAAGCACTTGGTGTCGTCTTTGCCGTCGTCATCGTCAGTGTCTTGAGTTATGCATTCTTAAAAGTTCTCGACCTTACGATTGGTCTTCGGATCACACGCGAAGATGAACTCCGCGGACTGGACGTTGCGGAACATGGTCAATCTTCTTACGATCTCCCTGCTCCTGTCAGCAAAGAATTGCGTATGGTCGAAGAAGAAGATCTCTCAAACGAACGCGTCAATTAATAAAAAGAACAAGAGCCTACACGATGGATTCATCGCGTAGGCTCTTTCTTGTTTATTATTTTCGAGCGTAGTATTCACCAATCACAAGCGCCAAGGCTGCCCCACCAACGACATAGATGGATCCGCTTAAAAAGAATCCAAGTAGCGTCAAGACGATGCATTGACTGATTGCTGCGAAGCGGATGATTTTTCGTTTCGCCTGTACAGCATTTCCAAACGGTAATAGACGAGTCAATAGATGTTGGTCCACTGCCTTCGTGAACGGTGCTAGTTGAAAGCTTGTCAATCCTGCAAACGCAGGGATTGCAAGCGCAACGAACAACTCGTTGCCACTCGCTAACCACATGAACACAGCCCCGATCAGCGTCAAACGAACAATCAATCCGATCCCGTCTCCACTCCGGATGAACTGTTTGACATACAAGTAATCGAATGTCGTTTGCGCTCGATATGGAATCCGCTCGACCATGTTACTCAAGAGACGACGGCGTTTATATGTTGCCGATAAATGCGGCACATCGACGAACCAGTTCGCTAATCGATAAAAACGATCACGCGATTCCTGTTCGAGCGCAATCCATTCGCGTAGAGGAAGATGGTCCTGACGCTTTAAATGGAGTACGACCATTAAGAGAAGTGCGACGACGATTGTCATCCACGCCATATTGATGATGACGAGTAGCGCCGCTCCGCACGCATACAGTAACACCGTCCGATGTGCGATGCCTTCAAGCTTTGATAAATTCGCAGCAGCTCCGAACAAAGCAAGCGCTACCCCAAGTAAAACAAGTTCAAGTGGTGTCGTCTGTTCCGTTCGAACATAGAGAACAACGACAGCTAAAAACGGAATCACGGCACGGATGATACCAAAGACCGCATTGTACGCTCGTACTTGTTGCATGAAACTTGATAACTTCGCTAACACCGGTAATAGAAACACTTGGTCCGCCTCAACGAGAAACGTCCGACTCGTCCGATAGAGCGGTAAAATCAGAAACAAGGCTGCCATGACGAATCGACCTGGAAACGATGGATCGAGTTGGTCGAGGAAACGTCCGTAGACGACTAAACCGTACAAAATAACGAAGTAAACGGTAAATAACAGTCCGCCATTCGCCATGTACCTTGTATATTTCACCG
>NZ_WBYY01000152.1:0-8002 GCF_048985645.1 Exiguobacterium sp. A1_3_1
GAGATGTGTATAAGAGACAGGGAGATGTTTTCGTTCGCCCGTTTGCGAAGTGAGGCTAAGGCGACCAGACCAGGCTTTTCGTTCACGAAGTTGTGCACGAATCTCCGAAACGACGGGACTGGATGGGTCTAAGATGAGCGACCATGGTTGGTTGAGAAGCATCTCAGAACAATATCCTGTCACATCGATGAGTTGATCATTCGCGTACGTGATCGTTCCTCGTGCATCGAAGACAGCGACAGAAGCAATCTGATCGAATGCATAGCGCAAATCCATCAATCCTTGGAAGAGTGGTTTCATGTTCGTTTGTTGCTCAGCTGAAGGGATACAGCAAGCAAAAGCGGCAATAACGGTTCCTGTATCATCAAGTAAAGGAGACAGAAGGAGAGTTGATGTTACAGAAGTGCCCGTCTTATGCAATAAGGAGGCATTCGGTAATTGGACCGATTGACGGCGTTCCAAGAAGGCACGCCAAATCTGATGACTGAATGCCATGTCTTCCTGTTCAAGAAGTGGAACAGTCTGATCCACGACTTCTTGTTGTGTCCAGCCCCACTGGCTTTCGGCTAGTTCATTCCAAGAACGGATGGTCAAATCAGTATTCAGGATGAAAGCGGGTAAAGGGAATTCTTGAATGACGACTTCATAGGAATCAATGGTCGAACGATCCATTACGTGCGCACGCTCCTTTATGATGAAAAGAGATGACGGTTCACTTGTCTTGTCTTTTCCCAATATATTCAATTCTTACGCATCGTAATCCTCTAGGTTATACATTTTTTAGATGAAGATTATACAAGAAAATCTGCTATAATGATTTTGAAAGCGTTTTCTAAAGAGCTATAAGGGGGAATCTCGATGAATCAAACAGAGAAAATCATTCAACAGACAGAACAGTTCGGAGCACATAACTACCATCCACTCCCGATCGTCATTTCAGAAGCAGAGGGTGTCTTCGTAACGGATCCGGAAGGACGTCGTTATATGGATATGTTGAGCGCTTACTCAGCTGTCAACCAAGGGCATCGTCATCCGAAAATCATCGAGGCTCTAAAACGACAGGCGGATAAGATCACGTTGACGTCACGCGCCTTCCACAATGATCAACTGGGCTTTTTCTATGAAAAAGTAGCACAACTGACGGGTAAAGACATGGTATTACCGATGAATACAGGTGCGGAAGCTGTTGAGACAGCAGTAAAAGCAGCACGACGCTGGGCATATGAAGTCAAACAAATCCCAGGTGATGCTGAAATCATCGTTTGTGAAGGAAACTTCCATGGTCGGACGATGACAGCCGTCTCAATGTCAACGGAAGCAGAATACCAACGGGGATTTGGACCGCTTCTTCCTGGAATCAAGACGATTCCATACGGCGATCTTGAGGCATTAAAACAGGCGATCACTGAGAATACAGCGGCATTCATCTTGGAACCAATTCAAGGCGAAGCAGGCATCTTAATTCCTTACGATGGTTTCTTAAAAGATGCGCAAGAAGTTTGTCGTGCGCAGAATGTTCTGCTCGTATCGGATGAGATTCAATCTGGACTAGGCCGTTCTGGCAAATGGTTCGCCTCTGATTGGGACGAAGTGACGCCAGATATGTATATCCTCGGTAAAGCACTGGGTGGTGGTGTATTCCCGATCTCATGTGTGGCTGCGAATAAAGATGTCCTTTCCGTCTTCAATCCAGGATCACACGGCTCGACGTTCGGTGGAAATCCACTCGCTTGTGCCGTCTCGATTGCTTCACTTGAAGTATTAGAAGACGAAAAGTTACCGGAACGTTCACTCGAACTCGGTACGTACTTCATGGAGAAATTAAAACAAATCAACAACCCGATGATTAAAGAAGTACGTGGACGTGGATTATTCATTGGTGTTGAATTAACAGAAGCAGCGCGACCATATTGCGAAGCGTTGAAGGAAAAAGGCTTGCTCTGTAAAGAAACACATGAGACAGTCATTCGTTTTGCACCACCGCTCGTCATCACAAAAGAAGAGTTGGATTGGGCGTTCGAACGGATTGAACAAGTATTAGGTGTTTCCGTCGCCCAGTAAAAAGAATAGCTTTAGATTAAACAACAGTGGACAGGACGTTCACTGTTGTTTTTGTTTAGGTAAGTGTCGGTTTTGATACAGGAAACGTTTGAAAATCAGTGACAAGGGAACAGACAACTATCGCAAAAAAAACTTTTAAATGGGGGTAATGGTTATGTCGAACAACAGTGGTCTCAATAAAAAAGTAGATGGTCTCGTCGATAAAGTAGCGGGTAAAGCAAAAGAAGCGCTTGGGAAAGCAACAGGCGATAAATCGACAGAGCGCGAAGGTAAAAAAGATCAAGTAAAAGGCGAGGCGAAGAAAACAGTCGGTAACGTCCAACAAAATTTTGAAGATACAAATCGCCGCTAAGACCGTTGAAATCAAATAGAAAAACCGGACTGGAGAATGACTCTAGTCCGGTTTTTAGCGTCTGCTATAATGAATTTTTATATCAATAAAAAAAGATAAAGAATAATTTGTATAAAGGTCTAGTCATTTAGATGTTTATGTGGAATAATAAAAAACGTAAAAGCGTTTACATTGTTCTGTCATTATCGTTTATTCAAGAAAGGGTGAAAGGTATGTTGCAGTTTCTACAACGCATTGGTAAAGCCTTGATGTTACCAATCGCAGTATTACCGGCTGCCGGAATCGTACTCCGATTAGGTTCAGCGGATATGTTAGATATTCCGTTGATGGTAGCAGCAGGAGGGGCTATTTTTGATAACCTGCCATTGATCTTTGCCATTGGTGTCGCGATTGGTCTATCGATCGATGCGAGCGGGGCAGCGGGTCTTGCCGGGGCCATCGGGTATCTCGTCTTAAAGAATGGCGTCGACTCGATGAACAAGGATTATTCCAGCGCACAGATTCAGGCGAAGTATGATGCGATCGCGGCGATCGTCAATGATTCCTCGACTAAGGTCGACGGAGCGACACTTGGTTCGATCGCGAATCAGGCGACACTCGGTTCGACCGTTAATATGGCGGTATTCGGTGGAATCATCGCGGGTATCGTCGCAGGACTTCTATACAATCGGTTCTATAACATTAAGTTACCGGATTGGTTGGCGTTCTTCGGAGGTCGTCGTTTCGTTCCAATCATTACATCAGCGGTCATGCTCGTACTTGCTTTCATCTTTGGTTATGTCTGGCCGTTCATTGAGCAAGGCATCAACGGTGCTGGTGAATGGATGGTTGGTCTTGGTGCAGGAGGCGCTGCTCTGTTTGGATTCTTTAACCGTCTCTTGATTCCTGTCGGCTTACACCACGTCTTAAATAATATTTTCTGGTTCGTCTTCGGTTCATATGAAAAAGCAGATGGTACGGTCGCGAACGGTGACATCGCGCGCTTCTTCGCTGGAGATCCGACAGCTGGGATTTATCAAGCGGGCTTCTTCCCAATCATGATGTTCGCCTTACCGGCTGCAGCTTTTGCAATCGTCATGGCTGCGCGTAAAGAAAATCGAAAAGCAGTTGCTGGAGCGATGATTGGTCTTGGATTGACGTCCTTCTTGACAGGTATCACGGAACCAATCGAGTTCTCGTTCATGTTCTTATCACCTGTTTTATATGTCATTCATGCGGTTTTAACAGGTCTATCGATGGCCATCGTTAACTTACTCGGTATTTTACATGGCTTCTCCTTCTCGGCTGGTTTCATTGATTATGCCTTGAACTTCGGGATTGCCACAAAACCATTGCTTCTCATCCCGGTTGGTCTCGCGTTCGCGGTCGTCTACTACTTCCTGTTCTACTTCATGATCACGAAATTTGATCTGAAGACACCAGGTCGTGAAGATGAATCGCTCGTCACAGACACGGGAGTCGTTTTGACAGATTCAGACGATAAATATGAGCAACAAGCAGCACGCATCTTTGCGGGACTAAAAGGAACAGAAAATGTCACGTCGATTGACAATTGTGCGACACGTTTACGTCTTCAAGTCAAAGATCCAAGCATCATTGACGAAGCAGCGATTAAAGCGGCTGGAGCAAAAGGTGTCATGAAGATGGGGGCAACTAGCGTTCAAATCATCATTGGTACGGACGTCGAATTCGTTGCGGATGCGATGAAACGACAGAAGTAAAGAAAACGACCTTTCCTGAGCTCAGGAAAGGTCGTTTTGCTGTACGTTCGCAACAGATGCTGTTTTGCTTGAGCGATAAATTGGATAAAAGATTCCGATCAAGATGATGACGATCCCGATCCATTGGGAACTCATCAGATGTTCTCCTAAAATTAAGACGGAACAGATGACTGCTGTCGGTAGTTCAGCCGCTCCAAGTAAAGAAACGCTGGCTGGGGAGAGATGAGGCGCGCCAGCAGCAAATAAGAGCGGTGGTAAAATCAATGCGAACAGACCGAGCGGAATCGCGTATAACAGAAGTCCATTTTCGAAGTTCGCAGAGGACAAGAACGTTGTCGGTGGATACATCGTCATGACGAAAGCAAGACCACCTGTCATCATGTAAAAACTTTTCTTGATGACGGGTAAATGATTGGCGATGCGTCCGCTGGCGAGTAAGAAAATCGAGAAGCTGACAGCCGCTCCAAGACCGAATAATGTTCCACGCAGGTCGAGTGGACTCGAGTAAGCCGCACTCGCAAGAATGGCTCCACCAATCAATAGAATCGCAGACAAGAAGTGTGCGCGAGATGGTAAGCGTCTGAATGCGAGCGCATCGATGATGACTCCGATCCAAGTAAATTGGAATAAGAGAATGATTGCAACGGACGCGGATACGGTTTGAAGACTTTGATAGTACAGATAACCAGTTGTACCACTTGAGATACCGATCAGCATGAGAAGACCAGCTGTTTTGAGATCGAGACGAAGATTTTTCGTAAATAAGGCAAGTCCGAAAATCATCAGCCAGCCGAAGAAAAATTGACTACCTGAAACGGCTGCTGAGTTGAATCCAGCAGCATAAGCGAGTTTGACGATCGTTGAGAGGACACCATAACTGATAGCGCCGATGAGAACGAATAAAGTGGCTTTTGAGCGATGCATGAATAATTTCCCTCCATTTTTAGTAAAAACCACACAAAAAAGGTTGCAACGGGGCCTTGTCCAGGTTTTTTGGACAGGGTTTGGTTGCAACCTGTGTGATTTATTGAGTTGATGTGTCGAGCAAACGATACAGCCGGGTTTTCGTTTGATTATACTGAACGGTCAGCGCATTCCACTTCTTTAATGACGCGGTAGCTTTCCGTGTTAAACGATTTAAATCCGCTGTTGACTCATCAATCTTAACGAAATCCGGTTTTTTCGTCAAGCGTGAAAGCACTTTCTTTTCAGCGTCCATCGCTTGTCGATACGTTTTCGAGAACGTTTGAAATGTCTGCTCGCGTTCCTTGATGATTGTCACTAAGGCAGTTCCCTCTGTTTTTGCTTTACCATCAAGTTTGTTGACAGCATCCTTCAATTCTTCAAGATCGAGTGCAGCGTACGTTTCCTTACGTAACGTTTCTTCTTGTTTCAATAAAGCAAGCCGTTCGTCATTTAAGGCTTCTAATTCCTCTCGTTCATTTTGAGAGCGTTTGATTTCTTCAGCACCTGCATCAAGAACGGCTTGGTACGTATTAACTGAAATTTCATCCTTACGAGCACGTTGATCAGCTAGCGTGAATGCTTTCTCTTCACCTTTCACTTGTTGCTCTAGCTGTTCATGAAGAGAGGCTGGTGAATCGTTGGAACAGGCAGCGAGTCCAAAGCTCGACAGGAACAGTACTGCTACGAATGTTTTTTTCATCTGGATAGTAACTCCTTATAAATTCGAGTGTTGCGTGAAGTTGTACGGAATATGGAAATCTTCATCATAAATCGCGAATTGATAGCCTTTTTTCTGAAGTCCGGCAACAATGGCTGGAAGTGCTTTGATGGCTTGTGGTTGTTCATGTAAGAGAATGATTTCAAACGGACGCTCTGCTCGCCGAATGACCGTATTCGCTACTTCTTTTGCACTATCTTTGTAATACCAGTCCATTGAATCGATTGACCAGTCCCACACGCGGAAGTCTGCTGAATGAATGGCAGATGCCATTTTTTTCGTGATGCCGGGATCAGAGCCATAAGGTGGTCGTGTCAAATGTGGTGTTAGCTTCGTCAACTCATGGATTTTCTTCTGAACACTTTGCATCTCTGAGACATACTTTCCTTTTTCGTACAATGTATCGTAATCGTGTGTTTCCCCGTGTAATCCGATATAGTGTCCAGCTTTAGCAGTAGCTTTGACTTCTTGCGGAAAAGCTTCTACTTGTGATCCGAGATAAAAGAAAGTAGCACGAGTCTGAAGTTGATCCAATGTTCGAAGCAAGTCCGGTGTTAATGCGGATGGACCATCCTCGAATGTTAAATAAGCGACTTTTTTCGTCACACCATTCCATTTTTCCACGCGTGCTTTTTCCATATTGACGACAGGTACTTCAGTAATGGATTTGCCTGTCGTAATGGATTGTTGTTCAGGAGTAAACACGTATCGGTAAGCGACATATCCCCCAACTCCGAGAAAGACAAGTGTGAGAAGTAAGAAAAACCGAGGTAAAAACTTTCTTTTTTTTGTACGCGGTCGTGGACCGAGTTCGCTAGCGTGGCTTGAGGTAAATGGATCCATCGTTGTCTGTCGCTCCTTTTGTCAAAAATATCATATACAGATAATGTAACATTCTGACTGTTTCTTTTGTAACAAACAGATGACAAAAAGATGACGAAAAATCGATTTTTCTAAAAAATACTGATTTATTTAGAAAGAATTTAAAAGAAATAAAAAAACAACCACTAAGTAAGTGATTGTTTCATGTGTTATTAGTGTTCTGTTACAGCACACTCATCGCATTCCGTTTGATAGGATTCACATTGTTCATCCATCTCTTTTCCGCAATGGGCACACGTCTTGACGGGAAGCTCACGATAGAATGCAGCAGATGCTTCTTGGTAAAGGGGTTGTTCCATGTGTTTTTCCTCCTTCAAAGTAAACGCAATGATCTTTTTTCTTGATTTTATTGTATTAGTACAGAAGTTGAATGTCAACTATTGTTTTATAACAGTTAATTCGTTTGAAGTACTGATAGAGGACAATGAAAAAGAGACATGCTACGATATCTAAGTAATCTGATAATGATAAGGGGGATTTATACATGACACAGACAACACTTGATACAATGCGTGTCTTAACAGAAAGACGTTCCGTTCGTCATTACGACGAAACGTTCAAGCTTTCAAAACAGGAAGTAGAAGAACTATTAGAATGGACGACAGCGGCGCCGAGTGCTTGGAATTTGCAACATTGGCATTTCACGGTCTTTCATTCGGAAGAAGCGAAGCAACAGCTTGCACCGATCGCATACAATCAGCCGGCTATCACTTCGGCTTCAGCAGTCATTGCGATCTTAGGTGATGTTCAAGCTAATCGAAACTACAATCCGGTGTACGGTCCAGCAGTAGAAGCAGGTGGCATGACAGAGGATTTATTTGATTCGATCAAGGCACAGGTAGAAGGTGCTTATCAAAGTGAAGCCTATGGGCGCGATGCGGCAATGTCGAATGCGAGCCTTGCTGCGATGCAATTGATGCTTGCGGCAGAAGCGCGTGGATTATCAACACTCGCAATGGGTGGATTCGATCATCAACGTTTTGCGGAAACGTTCATCACCGAGTCACGGTATGTACCGGTCATGTTGATTGCTGTCGGAAAAGCGGTTGAAGATGCGAAAAAGCGTCCGGCACTACGTTTACCGATTGATCAAGTGTCGACCTTCCTGTAAGTCATTCAAAATGGAGGAAGCGGGGTTCAATTCCTCCATTTTAATTTTTTTATTTTTTTTCAGAAAAAGACTTGTCAGCCTTTTAGTTTCTTGATATATTAATACATGTCCTAGCAAGTACATAACGTACTGCAAACATGATTCTGTAGCTCAGCTGGGAGAGCGCTACCTTGACAGGGTAGAGGTCGCTG
>NZ_WBYY01000153.1:0-7960 GCF_048985645.1 Exiguobacterium sp. A1_3_1
TATGTATACAAAGAAAATAACTTGTAAACATTTCGACGTCGAAATGTTTACAAGTTATTTTAGATTTTACTTATGCACTTTTGTTTACACTTTTAATTCGTATCTGAAGTCCTGAAGTGATTTCTGATCATGATAATACGTGATCTACCAGATTATTATGATTCAATACATTGGAATAGATTAAAAAGATTAATAAAGAATTAATAAGAATTAGAAAAACGCTTCACCTCCTCAAGCGTGTAGTACCAACAAAAACTAAGCATTTTACGATTAGGGAAACAAACATCACAATTTGTAGAAATTCAAGAATTTCTGTTTTTTATGATTCCATTCAATGATTTTGTTCAGAATCTGTTGAATAAGCAACGTAACAAGCTGTTTTTTTAACAATAGAATTTGTTTTTTTTCCTAAATAGTATGGCATATTGATATTGTCCTTGGATGGATCAATACAATGAGTAGCATAACGATGAAATCGATCAATAAGACTCAAAATAACGCTTAATTGTTGTCTTTTCACAAATATTTTCAAAAAAAAGCATGACAAATAGACCATCATGCAATGGCCAATTTTTCCGATACGAATCGGAGGCGCTCATTTAGATAGAGAATGGGCGATTCAAAGAAGAGACGATAGAGTTCTGCATCTTCGAGACGTTCGCCGTATTGGTAGAAATCGTTTCGAATCGAACGAATGACTTCATCACAGGCAGCAAATCCGTACGTATCACTCAACGACTGCAGCGATGTTTGTGGAACTTCTAGTGCATCGAAATCTACATAATCACGAGCGACTTCGCGCAGATCGAACCAGCTAATCAACGTACTCGCCCGTTCAGCTTCTCGGATACGCTTACTATTGATCTGGTCTTCGAGTTTCACGTGAAACATTAAAGGACGTGTTACAGTATGTATCCGCTTCTTAAGTGAGACGTTCTCTTTGACTGCAGATAAGAAGTCTTTCGTGTTCTCAACCAAATGCACATTAAAGAACTGAGATAGTTGATCGAGCATGCCTTTTACAGCCAAACGGTGTCCACAATAACGCGGTAGGAATCCACGTACTTCATCATAGGTTAAAGTCGCTTTCTCCTGAGACTGGACATTCACGTCCCGCTCTACTTGCACAAGAGCACGCAACGCGACACGAAGGATGTTCACATGCTCAATATCCATCAGTTGGCGTACCATTCCACACCAAAGAGACGTATAACCGGTCTTCGATGTATACGTACCACCTTCTTCAAAGAGGTCACGGTAGTTTTCGAGATAATCTACGAGTTCAATAGTGACGACTCCAGAGAAATGAATCGAGTAGTGAATAAGTCCAGCGGATTCAAAAAGGCGCAGGTTATTGTGTAGCGATCGAACGGAGGTACGCGCATAGTGAGCTAATGCTTCACTTTCCATCAATGAGAGAACGCCTTGATCATCGCAATGCGATAAAAGCGTCAACAAATGACGAATACGAGATTTTGTCCATTTCAAAGCCAGGAAGGGTCCTGGAATGTTATAGTGGTGCTGTTCGTATAAGAAACTATCTTGACGTTTTGTCCAACGTGTTAAACCACTCATCGCGATCAGTAATTTATTAGCGACCAATACGTGACGATTTTCGTGTTGAAATGACATACCTACACCTCCCTACTCTGAACTATTATTACTAGTATCCTGTTCAGAAAAGGAACTGTCAAAATGCATTTTCGGTACGGTTAAAAACGACCAATGTTCTACAAACGTTGATATGAAGCCGTTTTCAGATGCAAAAAAGATGTCATTTTAGTACGGTCAGAAACGACCAGAATAGCTGAAATCCTTATATGATGCGCTTTTTAGAGGTTTTTACTAAGTAAATTCATACATGTAGCGATGTAAAATGTCATTCTGGTACGGTACATAACGACCAAATGATTAAAAGTGTCATTTCAGTACGGGATAGAGCGACTAAAATGTTTAAAAGTGTCGTTTGAGTACGGTATACGACGACCAAATAGGTAAGATAGTCGCTTTAAAATAATTTTTAAAAATTGTTCTAAAGTGCAGAAGTGTCATTCTGGTACGGTAATCAACGACCAAAACTATAAAACTGTTGTTTTGGTACGGTGATCGGCGACCTAAATAGATAAAGTGTAGTTTCGGTACGGTCAAATCCGACAAAAATGCTAAAAATATAAGGAAAAATGCCGTTTTAGTACGGCAAATAACGTTTAAATTTGAAAAATGGTCGTTTTACGACATGATTCGACATTTACGATCACAAGAGGTTCTGGAGAATATTTTATCCAGTCTTACATGAGTCTGTATAAAGAGAGGATGAATAAACAATAATACAGAACATATGTTCTGTATTATTGTTTATGATTCCCAAACGACCATTTTTATTGGTATTACTCTAAAGTTTGTAAGTATGAACGTTTCTTCTAAATTGAATAATGTAATTAGTGTGGAATATAAGAATGAGTGTTGTTGACTTCTGCTTATACTGATTGTGGAATCTCTTGTGAAGCAATCATAAAACGACCAAATTTATCGATGTTAAAATTACACGATAACTAATTATGATTTAATAAGTCACGATAAGGTATATAACACATATGAGGATATACGGTGAATGACTAGCATCTAGTTTCAATGACCACATAACTATATTTAAAAAGAGGCTGGGACATAACTAGCTGAATTTAACGAAAAGAAGGAATTGCCATCACTCAGGATGTGCAATTCCTTCTTTTTTCATCGTCTCTCGTCAAGCTGCCCTTCGGGCAACGCTTTGGATGAGCCATTTTCTCAAATTTACGGCCATGAGGATGAAGCCGAGCTCACGCTTCACCTTCGCTTTTCCTCGAACAGAAAAGCGAGTGAAACTCAAATTAGCCTTCAGATATCCAAAAACTGGTTCCACGTCTATCTTCCGTTTCGCATAGAGGGATCCTGTTTTTTGATCTGAAAGCCATTTTTTCATCTGTTCTTTTTGTTCTTCCCATGAAGTGTTTATGTGTACCTGTCGGTTACGCCCCTCTTCGGCCTTTGTACAACGGGAGCGGAATGGGCAGCCATCACACCCTTCACTTTCATACACCTTGAAATCACGCGTGAATCCGTAACGATCTGTTCTCTTGGACATGTAACGGAATGTTACGTCCTGTCCATTAGGGCACACAAAACGATCCGACCTTTCATCATAAGGCCAGTTCGCTGTTTTAAATGGATCATTGCGCCATTTTCGAGACTTTTCTTTTTCGAACATCGTGTAAGGGATGAGTGGAATGCGCCCACGGCGCATCAGAATATCCTGATAATTCTCCTGACTCCCGTAACCGGCATCCGCAACGATATGCGGTGGCAGTGTTAAATATGAGCTGACCTCATCTAAAAAGGGGAGTAACGTCCGGGCATCCGTCGGATTCGGATAAATATCATAAGCGAGTGTGTATTGTCCTTCGGTCGCGATTTGAACGTTATAGCCTGGTTTGAGTTGTCCATTTTGCATATGATCTTCCTTCATTCGCATGAACGTCGCGTCCGTGTCCGTTTTCGAATAGCTGTTCCGTCCAGCGAGCGTCCTCTTTTGGAGGGCGTATCTCTGTTTCCGCTCGATGAAATCTGTAATCTCCTTTCGAAGGAGACGTGGTTCCTTCCGTTCAGAGCGTATACGTTTTCTTTCTTGGGTATCCGAACTCGCCTCGATTTTTTGGTTGATGGAAGCGATATGTGCGTCTAAAGCTTCACCCATGTGTTCGAGTTCTGAGAGAGTGAGCTCGTCCGGGCTTTCACGTTCAATTTCCGATAGGATGTCTTGTTCGACGAGGTTGTCATAGATACGATTCGATTTGTCCACGAGAGACGCACTATGACGTTCGATCGATTTCCGCCAAACAAAGGTATATCGGTTCGCATTCGCCTCTAACTTTGTACCATCGATAAAGATGGCTTCTTCGTTGATTTCTCCCATCTCGACGAGATGGCAACGGAAGGTAACGAAGGCTTGCTTCAATATCGGAGTGACTGCGAGATGTACTCGAAAACGGTTGATGGTACGATAGCTCGGCGCATTCCCTTGCGCTAGCCACATCATCCGCAGACTATCGGATAGTAATCCCTCAATCTTCCGACCGGAGAAGACCGACTGTGTGTAGGCACATAAAATGATTTTCATCATCATCCACGGATGATAAGCAGGGCATCCGGTCGTCCGCATGAAGGGCTCGAACACATCGTCTGGAATGGATTCGACGAGATGGTGGACAGCGAACGCGATATCATTTTCTTGAAGACGAACTTCTAAATCTAAGGGCAGAACCAGCTGGTTCATGTTATAATCTTTAAACATAAGGGCACCTCTGATGGTTATGGTTTGGTCACTTTAACTTTATCAGAGGTTGTCCTTATTTGTTTATTCAGAATCGGTTTTCATCATAGAACAAGGCCCTCGAAACGACTACACGTTTCGAGGGCCTTTCATTTGTGAAACTGAGTTATGTCCCAGCCTCTTTTATTTAAATTCATGAATAACATAGTAAAATCGCTTTGTTTTAAACGACTCTAAGTTACCTATAATAGAAGTGCATTTCTGCGATCATCATGTTCCCAGCGTTCTAAGGGATGGAAGTACAAGAAATAGTAGTCACCAGATCGATGCCAATCTTGAATGATAAAATCAAGTTCTTTAATGCGATCCAAATTGGTTTCAAGCTCTTTCAAGTTTTCTGCTTTTCGACTCTTATTGAATCGAATTGAGTGTGTAAACTGACGCCAATGCCGTTTCGCGGGCATTGCTTCGTTTAATTGATAAGAGTTAAGTCGTTCCTTTTGAAGTACAAAGGATAGATGGTAAGCGAACGTTCCTTTTAATCGCTCAATCTGTTCTCCATAGATACTGATGATCTGTTGTTTTAATAAATCATCATAGACTTCCTCTGAGACGGTGACAGTGATTTGTGTGTCCCGCTTAACAGAAGAAGCATTACTAATTTTAACGGAGGAGAAGAGACCAAAGATCGAGAGGTCTCCTTCCTCATTTCTAACGGCTACGCGATAATACCCGAGTTTTACAAGACGTTGTGTTGTGAGAGTATAGCTTTTCCCACTATCGTTTCCATAGATCTTCTTAACAAGTTTTGAGATGGGGAAGACGATTTTTCGACTCGTTTGAAACGTTACATCGCGATATGACAGAATTTCGTTAAAGGCCTCAAAATCACGTGCATCAAGGTCTGGTACTTTTCCGTCGAGTTCTGCAAGAAACTCGTTACTGACGAGAACGGATAAATTCGTCGGGATACCTTGCTTGTATTTAGGGACGACAGCGGAGAAATCGTGAAGGTCAAGAGATAAGTCAGTTAACATACTGTCCCCTTGATTGAACTTTTCCGTCGTATTTTTCATGCGATCAGCGATTCCAAAGAACGGTACAGTAATCGAGGTAGAAGTGGCCACATGTGCTTTTGGTTGCGCACGTTTCAATTCCTTCGCAACCTCGCCAATGACCATTAGAATATCGGTCCGCATCGTTGTCGTTTGCTGATTTTTCGTCTTTTGTCCCCAGTGCGGATACGTATGGATCAGTAAGTTATTATTTTCAGCCCATTCCTCAAGTTCCTGTATGTGTTCTTGCATCAATTTCTCAACACTATCAGCTGAGAACTTTCGCTGAAATCCTTCTTTTCCCGCAATATCCCAATACTCAAGATACATTTTATGAAGTCCTCGTAGTTCTTTCATCGGACCTTTATTCTCTACATAGTTTTTTACGGCTGCCCGTACCCAACGCCGTTTTAATTTCTTAAAGGAATAATAACGGAGCTTGGTATAAACATCTTCTTCATTTTGAAATTCATAATATTCTTCATAGAGTTGATTGACATATGCTTCGACATCAATGATATCGATAGAAATCAGTTGTTCGGTAACATCGTTCTCGAGCAATGTCTTCGCTGCTTGAGATACAACAAGTTGTCTATGTTGGACGGATGAGGTAGAGTCCATAATGCACGCCCCCTTAATTCGATATAGCTAGCATAGCATGTCTCAATAGGAGTGGGGAAATTAGATGAAAAGCGTGCGCCGGCGCACGCTTTTTATCTAATTGATAGCTGTATAACCGTTTTTAGAGATCTTTTTAAAATAAACGTTTCACGTGAAACGTTTATTTTTTTAGTATTACTATTAGTTGTATAGATAAAATTCATAATACAGTTTAATTCTGTGTTTAATTATCACTAGATATATAAAGCAAACAAAAACGTGCGCTGACGCACGCTTTTGTTTGGTAGTTATATCTAATTGATCCACCAAAACTAATATATCCTTTCAGAATGTCACCGTTGTATCTTCATACCAAAATAGAGAGTAATCTATCATCAGTGAGGTTTCATTTTGTTGTCTTAGCATGGTAGTAATATTACCTAGATGATACGTACCATGATTAGATACGTGTAAAAGAATTTCTTCAAAAGTTGTTTCTCGTGAACCAGACCAAGGATTATTTACATCTAACGTCACAGTAAGGTCTGAGTTTTCACTTAAAAAGTTTTGATACTCTGTAGCGACAATTTTGAATGCAGATTTAAATTCTTCAATTGTATATGCATCAGTTAATGGTAATTGACTCATCGCATCCTGCAACGCTTGTTGAAATTCTACTCTTTCGAGAATATAAATCCACATGGTATCAACAGCAAGAATGTGACTAAGCGTTTTAGCGATAGAAGGATAAGAACTTTTTACCTCATTGTTTAAAACATCTTTTGGTAAACCACTCAGGTGACCTAACATCGATTGTATTGCCCACTCATGATATCCATACATTGTTTTTCCAGCATTCATTCAAATCGCTCCTTTGAGTTTAGTAATAACTGTCTGACTACATACATTATAAGAAAAGGATATATGACAACTGATTGTCATATATCCTCATAAAGATTTACTATTTTTTTTGCTTCAGTTTTTAAAACTTCTTGTAAGTATAAGGGGTGAATAACAACTACTCCTGACCTGAAACTTAACAAAATGTTAATTAACCATTCTGCATGTAATGGTGTAGGTAATAGAAGCGTTATTGTAAAACTGCCATCTGTTTCTTGAACCATCGATTGATGTTGAAAATGATTTAAAACTAAATGAATGAAATCAGGATGTACTCGTAGAATTATACTTTCTTTTAAAGGTTGCACAAATGGTTTCTCTTCAGGAATCGGATGATTTTTTTTATCGATGTAGTAAGTCTTTGGAGATTGAGTATATGAGACACTTTAAATTCACGATAATCGTTTCTTAAATAACAATAAGCATAGAGATACCATGTACGAAATTTATACCGAAGAGAAATGGGATCTACTTCTCGAGTAGTTTGTTCCTTTTGAGCACTGATAAATTGAAAATAAACTTTCTTTGATTCTCTGATGCTTTTTTGTAAATCAATTAATAAAGCTGGTGCAACAGATTGATGAGCTAAATCAATCTGTAAATGATTTTTTTGTTCTTCTAGCGTAAGAATGGATAGGCGTTCCAGCGCACTTTTTAGATCTTGATCACGTAATTGCTCTGATAAGCTTTTCATTAGAGATAGTACATTGACCATGGAAGACGGATCTAAAAATGTCTTGTCCCATTTGTAATTCTCAATGATACCAAAACCTCCATTTGTCCCATGATAAGAAGTAATAGGAATGCCAGCTGCACTAATGGTTTCGATATCTCTATAAATAGTTCTTTGAGAGACATTTAATTCATCGGCTAATTGAGAAGCCGAAATTGTAGAGCGATGAAGTAATTTAAAAATAATAGCTAGTAAACGTTCAAGTTTCAATGTTTTCTCCTTTACGCTAAGCATAGTAACAGTTTTGTTGTGTGTTTCTTCTTTTTAAGTATATAAGATTTGTTTACAAAAAAATTGAAAAACACTTTAAAAACGTTAAAAAAATACAAAATAAAAAGTATGCGCCGGCGCATACTTTTTATT
>NZ_WBYY01000154.1:0-7928 GCF_048985645.1 Exiguobacterium sp. A1_3_1
GCTCGAGGATCTGTTCACTGCTGACGTCAAGCGTGCCAACTGGGAGTATTATGAGCCAAAGACCTTACACGATTCGTCACTCTCCCTTTCGACGCACAGCGTGCTTGCATCGGATCTCGGTGATCAAGAGCTTGCGTACGACTTGTTCCGTCGCGCATCGGAGATCGACCTCGGACCGAACATGAAGACGTCGGACGCCGGGATCCACGCGGCCTCACTCGGCGGCATTTGGCAAGCGGTCGTCAATGGTTTCGGTGGCGTCCGGATGACTGGTGGCAAGTTGCGTATCTCACCGATGTTACCGAAGGCATGGAATAGTCTCCGCTTTTCGATAAACTGGAAGAATGAGACGCTCGACGTCCATGCGTCCCGAAATCAGGTCATCATCACGCGACGTACGCCTACGCTCGAACCACTCATCATCGAGGTCTATGGAGAATTGCGCGAAATCAAAGAAACGTTTACGAGCGAAGTGTTGTCCGTATGAGCTACCGGCCACACTATCATTTCGCTCCGCCATTCGGGTGGATGAACGATCCAAATGGACTGTGCCAATGGGACGGTGTCTACCATTTGTTCTATCAGTATCATCCGTTCGGTGTCGAATGGGATGACATGCACTGGGGACATGCTACATCGACCGATCTCATCCATTGGGAGAACAAACCGATCGCTTTGCGTCCGGACCAGGACTATGACCGCGATGGCGTCTTCTCAGGGAGTGCGTTGGTGAAGGACGGTGTCCTCCATCTCTTCTATACGGGCAACACCTGGCTTGATGAGAAGAGAGAGGCGCTGCTTCAGGTGCAGTGCCTCTCGACATCCGTGGATGGAAAGGTGTTTAAAAAAGATGACAGGAATCCTGTCATCTCCGAAATCCCACGACGTGGGAGTGCACATGTCCGGGATCCGAAAGTATGGGAGACGGATGGACGCTTCTATATGATACTTGGCACACGCGATGAAGCTGACGGAAAGGTCGTCCTGTACGCGTCTGATGATGCCCTACACTGGACCGAACGCGGCGTCATTGCCGGTGAAACTGGACGTCACGGTTGGATGTGGGAGTGTCCTGACCTATTCTCGCTCGACGGTCAAGATGTCTTGCTACTGTCCCCCCAAGGCATGGAGCCCGAAGGTGATCGATATCATAACCTTCATCAATGTGGTTACTTCATAGGGGCGCTTGATCTCAATGCACCTCGTTTCAATCATGGCGCATTCACTGAACTCGACTATGGTCATGATTTTTATGCTGCACAGACATTCCGTGATGAGCGCGGAAGACGGATTTTGATAGGATGGAACGCGATGTGGGAAAGTGGCTGTCTAGAGAAAAGCGAAGGATGGGCAAACCAAATGACACTCCCACGCGAACTATCACTTAAAGATGGGTATCTATACATGAATCCTATCGAAGAAATAGAGGGATTGCGGAAGTCGAGTCAATCCTTGGGCGATTCTGACTTCTCTGGGGAAGCCTTCGAGCTTTCTTTTGAGACAGATGGCGATTTTCAGTTCGACTGTTTCGGGGAAGGGGCAGTGTTTTCGAAGAAAGGTAATGTCCTAACATTATCTCGTTCTCATTATTCTTCAGATGTACGTCGTCTTGAGGCAGACGCAATATCATTTCGAATCTTCGTCGATCGCTCCTCTATCGAAGTGTTCATCAATGAAGGTCAGTTTGTCTTCTCAAGCAGAGTGTATGGGAAAGATTCTATCGCACATCGACTATCAGGTAATGTCATCAATCCAATGCTACATCGTTTTTAAATATGCTTTTCGTCGATGATGTCTTCAGGACATGTAATGGGAGCTCGTACGTACTTATCTTATTTTGCTTCAGAAACGAAATCATGGAATGAAATCAAAAACGGCTCGAGACTTTGGCATGCCAAAGTCTCGAGCCGTTTTATTTTGATTCTATCGATTCGTCATACTCGTCCTGAATGCAACGGAAAGAACTGTATTGACACTTAACTGTATTATCGTTACGATACAGTTATAAGGTGTATTACTGTTTTAATACAATGTCTTACATGAAGAGGTGAACGTCTTGCAATTTGATCAAAGAAGTCCGGTCTATCTACAAGTCATTCGTTGGTTTAAAGAACGGATCGCGACCGGAGAGTTCGTTGGCGGACAGGAAATTCCGTCACGACGTGCCCTTGCAGCTGAGCTGGGTATCAATCCGAACACGGCACAGAAAGTCTATAAAGAGATGGAGGAACAGCAATTGATCACGACAGAACGTAATGTCCCTAGTAGAATTACAACCGACCCCCGTGTTGTCGAACGGGTCCGCGCAGAAATGTTAGACGAAGCAGTCGCTCAATTCGTCATGGCGGTGCAGGCAATTCAAATTCCACTTGATGAAGTGATGACAACAGTACAACATGTGTATCAAACAAGCGAACGAGGTGAAGTCAATGCTTGAGGTACACGGCTTACATAAGAAGTATGGCCGCAAGCGGCCGGTCCTCCAAGGCGTTTCTTTTTCGGTACCGTTGAACCAACTTACATGTCTCATCGGTTTGAATGGTGAAGGAAAATCAACGATTCTCAAAGGAATCATGGGACTCGTTCCGCTTGATGCTGGGACGGTCGTCGTCGACGGTGAGACGTCACGCGAGCGGATTGCGTTCGTACCAGACATCTCGACGATGCCAGGATACATGACTGTCGGAGATTCCATCCTCTACATGCAGGACTTCTATCCGGACTGGAATCAGAAGAATGCCGAAGAGTTGATGACAATCTTTAAGCTTCTCTCGACGGACCAGATCCGTGATTTGTCAAAAGGGAACAAGGCGAAGGTGAATCTCTTGCTCGGATTCTCGCTCGATCGCCCCTATCTTCTCCTGGACGAGCCACTCGCTGGCATCGACTTATTCACGAAGGAACAGATTGCGTGGATTTTCTCGAGCCACTACATGGAAGGACGTGGCATCTTGATGACGACACATGAGATCGCCGAGGTCGAGCATTTGATTGATCGGGTCGTCTACTTACAGGATGGGAAGGTCGTCCATGAGGATGATGCAGAAGAGATGCGTGAACTATACGGGAAATCGGTTCAAGACCGGATGCGGGAGGTGTTCCAACGATGAAAAAGTTCATCATGCTATTGAATGAGGAATTAAAACGTGGTGCGAGGTTCTATCTCCTTGCCCTGATCGTGTTGGTTGGACTCGAGCTCGTTTCGGTCGTCTACCAAATCTTGAGCTATCAATCAGAGGTAGAACAGTACATGAAGGTCGAACGGGTCTCGCAGCTCGAGGCGATCCGCTTAGCAGGAGGACTCTTTGGTTTCGGTGATGCGACGGCATATTTCCAGTACATCATTGCCATCGCGATGATGTTGACGTTCCTTCTCGCCTCTCAAATCTGGTATCGTGACTGGTTCGGAGAGTCGAAGTACATCTACCGGTTACTAATGCTACCTGGTAGACGCTTCACGATCCTCTTGTCGAAGTTGACTGCGGTGATGTTGACGGTCGCGAGCTTTATCGGTGTCCAGTGGATCGTCATTCTCGTAAGTGGATTCTTATTTAGATCTATGACACCGGATGACTTGATGGAATCGAAGCAACTATTTGGTGAGAATAGAATACTCAGCATGTTCTATACGTTCAACATCGTCGACACGTTGATTATCCTTCTCGTCACAGCGCTCGTTGTCTCTTTCGTGTTTCTTGTCGTTCTGATCGAACGCTCATACCGGAAACGAATCGCCATATTACAAGTCATGCTGGATGCGGCACTACTCATCATCCCTCTCGTCGGACTTGTCTATTTCTTCGAGACGACGCACTTGCTTCATCCGAACCAAATCACGACTTTCGTCATTGGGTATCCTCTTCTTTACTTTGTGTATGTCTACTGGAAGAGCATCCGTCTATTGAACCATAAAATTTCGATCTAATAAGGAGTTGAACAAAACATATGAAACGTTACAAATACGTATTGATGATCGGCGGGATGAGTTTCATCACGATCGGCAGCTACTTCGGTTATGCTGCGATGATTAAGGAGCCGGACTATGTAATCGAATCGGTCCAAGGAAAGGCATCAGACGATGCCGTGAAAGATCTGCACGTCGGAATCTCGAGCTCGCGCGTCAAGCCTACTCAGTATGACGTACGGTTAGATGGGACAGTCGAAGCTTCCGAACGGAACTATCTGACCAACCTATACGACACGATCGATGTGGATTATCCGAAGGAGTTTTATCGCTTCATCCGGAAAGAAGATGTGTCGACCAGCGAACAAGGTACGCGTACATATGGGATCGAATCGGTGAAAGGTCATATTAATTATCAGTCGTACGATGAAAAGACGAAGGAATATACGAAGGTCCGTCTCCCCTATGCCGCGCTCGAAGGTTCTCACCATCAAGATGATGAGAACACATTCCAGATCCTCAGTCAGGATGCTCGACACATCTATGTCGCCAAGGATGCATATGGACCAGAAAAAGACATGAAGATCCTTCGCCTCGACATCAAGAAGCGTGAAGTCAGTGAGGTGCCTCTCATCCTACCGACACTGAAGAAAGATCAGTCGCGTACCCTCGTTACCGCAAATGCTTACGGAACACTCTATCTTCTCGAGACACACGACGATGAATCCATCATCGAGTCGAAATATTACTTAGATGATGGAAAAAAAGTCCGAAGAGTCAAGGCTTTGGATGAGTTCGCCTACACGGGGTCTATGGATTTGATTTCGGACAATCGTCAACTACTCATGTACGGCGCGATGGATGATGGTAGTAAAGACATCGCTTGGAGTATCTATGATTTCGAAACGAATGAAGTCACAAAACACCAAGTCACAAGCAAATATCCGAATCAATTCGGAATGACGCAAATGTTTAATACTGATCAAAAACTGTATCAAGTATCTCCTACTGATAAGTCGAGTTTCCAGGTAACAGTTGTCGATCTAACAGACGATTCAATCGAGTATCAAGGAATCATTCGAGATAAAAACGAACGAAAGAATTTCAGTATTGATGACTTTCGAATTGAAAAATGAGTGTATTTCATTTGATCTGTTTTAAATAATTGATGTAGAGATAGTAGATCCTAAAAATGGGTCTACTTTTTTTATTTTAAATTTAAAGCCGTCTCAAGACTAAAGCGGATAATATGCTTTGAAAATTATTGATGAGCTTCTTTGATTATCACTTCTATTTCTAATGTTACTACTAAAGGCTCTCTCTAGTTATTTAGCACTAATTTTGTTCCTACAATGTTTTTTAAATATTTCACATTGATATCGAGAAATGTAATTAGTTCGTAAATAGATCTATAGTACGTGGATTACACGTAACAAAATTATAATCCAGATAATCATATCAAAAAAAAAGTTATAGATTCCAATATATAGTCAATAAGGACCGATTTGATCCATTGGTATTTCTAGAAAAAGGAAAGTATGTAATTATTGTTTTGCAAGCGATTACAAGGTGGTGTGTGAGACTGCAATACTATTTATTAATGTTCGACTCCTTGAGAAAAAATAAAATGAGTATGATCTTAATTTTTATTCAAATCATACTAACAGCATTGTATTTATGTAATCCATACGCAAATTCTGTATTTGATTTTGTAAGTTCCTCAAAATACTTAGTCTTGTTTCATATGGTTGGACTTTTAGTTATCTGCATGTACTCAACCATACAGTTAAAAACATCTTTTGAAGGATTTCCGTTTTTAACAGCCTCAAAAATTAAAGCATATATACTTTTTGTTGGCATGACCGTTATCATACTCGTCACCGTAGTTCCGTTAGCAATATACAGTATCTATGCGTTTAGTTTAGAAAATATTAGTCATATCGTACTGTACCGAATTATTAAATTTTACACTGTTTTGTTTTTGGTCCCTGGAATGATTGGTGGATTATTTGGATCGTTTATAGGAAATTTTATTCTCCGTATACATAGAAAGAGTACAAAAATTATTCTAGTTTCTGTAGCGATTTTATTAATCGGATTGTTAGTATACGATTCTTCGCTTCAATCTGGATTAAATCCAGTCATTCCTTTTGATGAAGGATACTTTGATGCAGCATTTAGTTTACAATCCTATTCTTTGTTAACAGTCCTATTATTATTAACGATTTTTTTACTAACGTTGATCAGTCTACTTATTTCTAGTGAATTTCTTTTGAAGATTACGCAAAGTGCAGTGTTATTAGGATGCCTATGTTTAATTGCAGCTTCTTTCCAAGAACCATCGGCAGCAGCATCAAGAGAAAAGTTTCTTCAATCCGTTCCAAACGAGAATACTATAAATGCGGAAAACTCTCATGAGGTATCAAAAGGACTTCCAATCACCAAAGTAAACACAACACAAATTAATGATTCACGTCACTATGTATCAAAGGTTTTTTTAAGTAAAACAGTCAAGGGAAAATACTCGTTTTATCTATCAAAATATATGAAAATCAACAATCTTAGTGATTCTATTAAAGTTATAAGACGAGACTCTGACAAAGTAACAGTAAAATTTAAAAACAATACATCTTTTTCTATTACCTATAGTTATGTTCCGAATTTACAACGTGTCATTTCAGATAAATATATCTACTTACCCGCTTCAGAACCTTGGTATCCGATGCGATTAGATGGATGTGAAAATCAAATGGGACATATTAATTTAAAGGACGATCATTCGCAACTGATTCAATCAAAAGGATGTATTACCATTTTTGATGATCGTTATTTTATTCGAAACAAGCATTCCGTAGTTCCTATAGATTTAGTTGATCAATTAGATGATGATGCATTTTTTAAACAAGTCAAAACTCTTCATAAACAAGTCAATGAGATGAACGGCTTAGATAAAAAAGAGCTTCCAGATTTAATAATAGCTCCAATGTCATCTTTCGACTCAACGCAACATCTTAATGAAACATGGAAGAAAGGCAATCAAATCTTAGTCGCTCTTGATCTTTTCTTGAAGAGAGATTCTCAAACTATTCAGCAACGAATAATTTTGAATCTACATTACACGCTCATGAAAAAAGCCGTACAAGATACACAAAAATTAAATGTGATTCAAACAAATCGTATAGCGGCTGCATTTTTCAAAGATCGACTTTCAGAATTAAAAAATCATAGCCCCGCTAACGATTACTATCTAATACAGATGCAGAGATTGATTGAAGACGAGATTAAAATGGATTTTGAAAAAATTAATAGCAAAAGAATACTAGAAAAGTTTGAACGTAATTTGGAGTGACGATAATGATTATGTTTAAGAATGTAAGTTACGGAGGAAAGAAACGTCAGCTTAAATTAAATAACTGTTCTGTAGATTTAGGCGAGCATTCTATTTTAATCGGTAATACAAAATCAGAGTTGCGAGAATTGGCGAGTGTACTTACCGGTCGGATCAAAATTGATGGCGGAGAAGTGATTGGAGACCTTAACTCTTTACCGCATACAATCGATGTGTCAAATCCGTTTCTACTTCGTCATTTATCAGTGGATAAAATCGTTAACAAATTGTCGAAGAAAAATAGTATGCGAATGGACATTTGGGATAAGGTACCGAAATATGAGCAGTTTGATCAGTTACCCAATCATCAAAAACTGATCGTTTTAGTAGAGATTGCTCGTCTACAAGGAAAAGAGGTAGTCATCCTTCTATGTCCAGAAGATGATTTGTCGTTCAAACAGTTGCCTTTGTTTGAATCTTATCTTAAAGAGATAAAAGACATCTCACTACTACTATTAACAACAAAAGAGTATTGGAACGATCGTTTAAAACATTACAGTTTGTTGTATTTGACAAACGGTCAATTTTCCATTGAAAGGAGGTGAAAAATCATGATTATCAATAAATCTCAAAAGAAAAAGCGTTTTCTTCCGATGACGGCAGCTGCATTATCTATCAGTGTTTTATGTGCTACTG
>NZ_WBYY01000155.1:0-7900 GCF_048985645.1 Exiguobacterium sp. A1_3_1
TGTATAAGAGACAGCGGTATATCTGTCTTCGATATACTGCTCACTTGTCGCTTCTTCTGTTCCGGTCATCTTATGGAAATAGACGGTATCATCCGCTTGCAGATAAGAATCGAGTGCCTCACTTGTCTCCCCTTCTACTATATCTAACGTAATCCCGATTTGAGACAGATGGCCCGCTAAGTTATCAAGTGTCTCTTGTTCGAACCGTGCTTGTTGTGTACCTCTTTTAAAATCGCGTTTCTTTTGGTCTTTGACGTATACGGCACGAATGACGTCCTGTTCTTCACACGCACTCCGAAGTGCCTCATGATCATCGACACGTAAATCATGACGATACCAAACGACTGCTCCCATATTGATCGACTCCCTTCTCCTTATACTATGACCCGACCAAGGTAGATAGAAAACCACTTGATGTGCCGATGAGGTTTTAAGACGTTGTTTTCGTGGAATATGATTAGTACAACAAATCAGAGGAGTGAATGAATCAATGGCAGCAAAACGCGGTAAACTCAGAACATTAATGACGCTCGTAACGACGGTTGGTCCAATCGTCTATAAATTCTATAAAAAGCAACAGTCGAAAAAATCAATCAACAACCCTAAATAAAAAATGGACGTCTCCTTATCGGAGCGTCCATTTTTTAACGTTTACTTACCCCTTCACTCGCCTCTACATAAAAACGCCATGGATAGGCTGTCGCTTCTCCTGCATTCGGAATACCGATCCGTGTCGTCTGGACGACCGCGTCGACCGAGTCAGCAACAAGTCGGAAACGGTCTTGATAAAGATCCTGTCCCGAATCAGCTGTCGTTAGACCGAATCCTTGGCACAGTTTCGCCGGTCCATTGACGAGATTGCGTCGTTGCGCCGCTGTCAACTCTGCGTAGGAACAACCAAAACGACGTTCCGCGACGAGATCGTGCCCACTAATGATTTCCGCACCTCGTAGCAATAATCCGTATCCTTCCCCTTCATGTCCACAAACGATATTCATGCAGTGATGCATCCCATATGTGAAATACACATAGAGATGCCCCGGTGGACCGAACATCGGTGCCGTCCGTTTCGTTGGTTTTCCGGAAAACGAATGCGCTGCTTGATCGTGAGGACCGAGATAGGCTTCGACCTCGACGATCCGCATCGTCACCTCATCGACTGTGATCTGTGTTCCTAAGAAGTCTGGACCGACTTCAACCGGAGACCGTTCAAAAAAGTGTCGTTCCATCCGTTCATCCTCCTTCATGAAACAAGCGAATCTCCCATACCGGAAGATTCGCTTGTCGTATCTTACGATTGTTTGACCGCTGTTCGAATCGAGAGATCGTTTAATTGTGCATCCGAGACTGGGCTTGGTGCTGCCGTCAACAGATCACTTGCTGATGCTGTTTTCGGGAAGGCAATCGTATCACGCAAGTTTGAACGTCCTGCGAGTAACATAACGAGACGGTCTAGACCAAGTGCGATCCCCGCATGTGGTGGTGTTCCGTATTCGAATGCTTCCATCAAGAAACCGAACTGCTCGTTTGCTTCTTCTTCTGTGAAGCCAAGCAACTTAAACATCCGCTCTTGGATATCCCGTTCGTAGATCCGTTGTGATCCACCGCCGAGCTCGTATCCGTTCAAGACGAGGTCGTACGCGACGGCGAGGACTTTTCCAGGATCCGTCTCGAGCAATTCGAGATCTTCACGACGTGGCATCGTGAACGGGTGGTGGTTCGCGTAGAAACGACCTTCTTCTTCTTCATACGTGACGAGTGGGAAGTCCGTCACCCAAAGGAAGTTGAAGACCGACTCATCGATCAAGTCCAGTTCCTTCGCTAATTTCTGACGGAGCGCACCTAAGCTGTCTGCTACGATCGATGCTTTTGCTGCGACGAACAACAATAAGTCGCCTGCTTCCGCACCTGTCGCCGCTGTCAGGCGAGCAGCTGCTTCTTCGTCGAAGAACTTCGCGATCGGACCGTTCAGTCCGTCCCCTGTCACTTTGACCCACGCGAGACCTTTTGCACCGTAAATCGCCGTGAATTCTTGTAACTTATCGATATCTTTCCGCGAGAAGCGCTCTGCTGCACCTTTGACGTTCAAGGCTTTAACTTCGCCACCAGCTTCTAGTGCCATGTCGAATACTTTGAATCCTGCCCCTTTGACGGCTTCCGCGACATCAATCAATTCGAGACCGAAGCGTGTATCCGGTTTATCCGAACCATACCGGCTCATCGCTTCCGCGTACGGCATCCGTGGGAACGGTGTCACGATATCTTTACCAAGCGTTTCCTTCATGACACGCGTCATCATCGATTCCATCATCGCATACAAGTCTTCGATGTCCATGAAGCTCGTCTCGATGTCGACTTGCGTGAATTCAGGTTGACGGTCTGCCCGTAAGTCTTCGTCACGGAAACAACGTGCAATTTGGAAGTACCGTTCAAAACCAGACACCATCAGCAATTGTTTGAACAATTGCGGTGATTGTGGCAAGGCATAGAACTCACCTGGGTGAACACGACTCGGAACGAGATAGTCACGTGCGCCTTCTGGTGTTGATTTCGTTAAGATTGGTGTCTCGACTTCCAAGAAGTCTTGCTCATCGAGGAAGTTCCGCATAATGTTCGATGCTTTCGAACGAAGACGGAATGTCTCTTGAAGCGACGGACGACGCAAGTCAAGATAACGATATTTAAGACGTAAATCTTCTGACGTCTGCTCTGCTTCTTCACTGATCGGGAATGGTGTCATCTTCGCTGCATTCAAGATGACGACTTCATCCGCGACGACCTCGACTTGCCCAGTCGGAATGTTCGGGTTCGGATTCTCACGTGCGATGACGTGTCCTTTGATATCGAGGACATACTCTGAACGAATTGATTCTGCAAGGCGGTGTGCCTGCTCGTTTTCCGGTTGGAAGACGATTTGGACGATACCACTCCGGTCGCGGAGATCAAGGAAGATCAATCCTCCTAAGTCACGTCGTTTTTGAACCCATCCTTTAAGTTGAACGTGTTGTCCGATGACTTCTTCCGTCACCTGACCGTTCATATGCGTGCGTCCGATCATTGTGCTTCCTCCTTTAATTTCGCGACGATCGTATCAGCGACTGCTGATAACGGAACGTCCGTCTGTTCCCCTGTAGCCATGTTCTTCAGCGCCGCTGCACCACGCTCGACTTCTTCATCCCCGAGGATGACCGTGTAGCGTGCTTTCAAGCGATCGGCTGCTTTGAATTGTCCTTTGAACTTCCGACCGAGATAATCCCGATCGGCGACAAGTCCTTCGAGACGCATCAATTGTAAGAGACGTGTTGCTGTCTTTTCGACTTCGTCACTGCCTTGTGCAACGATGAAGACATCGATTTGATCATCGACTGCCGGTAAGACGTTCTCATTCTCAAGCGCCATCAATAAACGCTCGATGCCGATTCCGAATCCGATTCCCGGTGTTGCCGGTCCACCGATTTGTTCGACGAGACCGTTGTATCGTCCACCACCACATAGTGTCGTGATTGCTCCGAAGCCTTCTGCTTCTGACATGATCTCGAACGCCGTGTGATTGTAATAATCGATTCCGCGAACGAGCGTTGGATCAACGACATACTCGATGCCGAGTGCATCTAAGTGAAGCAATACTTCGTCGAAGTAAGCTTTTGATGCCGGGTTTAAGTAATCGAGAATTGATGGTGCTGTTGCCATGCTCGGGTGATCGCGGTCGACCTTACAGTCAAGGACACGAAGTGGATTCGTTTCGAGACGGTTCTGACAGTCCTGACATAACTCGTGAACGACCGGTTTGAAGTGATCGACAAGTGCTGCCCGGTGTGCGGCGCGACTTTCGTTATCCCCGAGTGTATTGATGACGAGCTTAAGGTGCTTCAATCCAAATGAACGGTATATGCTCATCGCGAGACTGATGACTTCCGCATCGATCGCTGGTTGTTCACTGCCAAGTGCTTCGACTCCGTATTGGTGGAGCTGACGGAAACGACCTGCTTGCGGACGTTCATAACGGAACATCGGTCCAATGTAGAACAATTTCGTCGGTTGGTTTGGTGAACCGAACAGCTTGTTCGTTACGAATGAACGAACAACAGCAGCCGTTCCTTCTGGACGTAACGTCAACTGGTCTTTTCCGCGTTTCTCAAGCATGAACATCTCTTTTTGAACGATATCCGTCGTCTCACCGACGCCACGTTTAAAGAGTTCTGTCTCCTCAAAAATCGGCGTCCGGATTTCCTTATAGTTGTAACGCTTACTAATGTCACGTAATTGTTGCTCGATGTACTGCCAGCGTTCGACTGTTCCTGGAAGGACATCAAACGTACCGCGTGGTAATTTCATCTCAAATTCCTCCTTTTTTGAATACAAAAAAGTCCTCGTCCGCAAAGGGACGAGAACTTGAAGATCCCGTGGTACCACCCTGGTTGTCAAATCACATTTGACCACTCGGTGCAGTTAACGCCTGCGTACGACCTTCCCTACTATCGGTTCAGGAAGATACCTCGGAAGGGTCTTTCATCGAGTTCGTCTGTTCGCCCTTCCAGCCAAGGGGCGACTCTCTAAGCAGACGAGGTCTTGATTACTCCTCTTCGTCTTCGGTCGTATGAATCATTTGGTTACGTCTAATATTGCCTCGTCTCTCGGTTCCTGTCAAGCGTTTGCTTCTTTTTCAAGAATCAATGTCACCGGTCCATCATTGACGAGCGCGATATCCATCATCGCACCGAACTGACCTGTCTCGACTGTCAGTCCTTGCGCGCGAAGACGTTCATTGAACGCTTCATACAATTCGTTGGCAACATCAGGTTTCGCTGCTTCCGTAAACGCTGGGCGACGTCCTTTTTTGACATCACCATACAACGTGAACTGCGAGACGGATAGAATCTGACCGTCGACATCTTGCAACGAGCGGTTCATCCGTTCCTCTTCATCTTCAAACACGCGGAGTCCTGCGATTTTATCAGCTAACCAGTTCACCTGATCGATCGTGTCTTCGTGCGTGACACCGACAAGCAAGAGAAAACCTTGCTTGATTTGACCGATGACCTCCTGATCGACTGTGACACTTGCTTCTTTGACTCGTTGTAATACGACTCGCATGACTCATCCGCTCCTTACGTCATCATGACGCGATGCACAGCATACACGTCAGAGATTTGTTTGATCCGATCGACGACTTTTTGTAAATGGTTGACGTTGTTGATCGCGATCGTCATCGTGATTTTGGCTTGTTTACTGTCGTCGCCTTTCCCGCTGACGGCAACAATGTTCGTATTCGTCGCAGATACCGACTGCAGGACATCGTTCAATAATCCAGCCCGGTCGAATCCAGAAATTTCGATTTCGACGTTATAACTCTTAACGGCTTTGCCTTCGTGTTCCCACTCGACTTCGAGCAAGCGTTCTGGATTTTGTTCATGAATGACATTCAAACAATCCGTCCGGTGAATCGAGACACCCCGTCCACGTGTGATATACCCGACGATATCGTCCCCTGGTACTGGATTACAACAACGACTCATGCGAACGAGCATGTTATCGATTCCTTTTACACGAACGCCTTCTGGATTTTCCTTCTTCGGACGATCAAACGTCTTCATCTCACTGATGGCTTCGTTCAGTTCAAGATTTTTGGACTCTTTGTCTTTGCGTAACTTTTCCGTCAATTTATGCGCGACTTGGGCAGCGGTCAGACCATGATACCCAACAGCAGCATACATGTCTTCTTCTTGCGCGAAGTTGAACTTCCGCGTCACGTCTTCGAGCGTCTTTTCATTGATGACTTCCTTCGGCTCGAATCCGAGTTTCTTGACTTCCGCTTCGATCAGTTCCCGTCCTTTAGAGACGTTCTCTTCGCGTTGCTGACGTTTGAACCATTGACGGATCTTGTTCTTCGCCTGACTCGACACACAAATCTTGAGCCAGTCCTTACTTGGACCATAACTGTGTTTTGATGTGACGATTTCAATGATGTCGCCTGTCTTCAGCTTATAATCAATCGGTACCATCCGTCCGTTGACTTTCGCTCCGATCGTTCGGTGACCGATCTCTGTATGAATCCGGTAGGCATAATCAATCGGAACAGAGCCTTTCGGCAATTCGATGACGTCGCCTTTTGGTGTAAAGACGTACAACATGTCACTAAAGAAATCGACTTTGACCGATTCCATGAATTCTTCAGCATCCGCCGTATCCTTCTGTAACTCAAGAATTTCACGGAAATGGGCAATCTTATCCTCAAAGCCTGATTTCGCTTCCTGTTCCTTGCCTTCTTTATACGCCCAGTGAGCGGCAATCCCGTACTCGGCAATAAAGTGCATGTCCCGTGTCCGAATTTGGACCTCGAGCGGCTCGCCTTTCGGTCCGATGACCGTCGTATGCAGCGATTGATACATGTTCGGCTTCGGCATCGCGATATAATCCTTGAAACGTCCCGGCATCGGTTTATATTGCGTATGAATGATTCCGAGAACAGCGTAACAGTCCTTGATTGAATCGACGATGATGCGCACAGCCATCAAGTCATAAATTTCGCTGAACTCTTTTTTCGAGTTTTGCATCTTGTTATAAATGGAATAGATATGCTTCGGACGTCCATCGACTTCCGCTGCGATTTGTACATCATCGAGTACTTCGTTGACCTCTTCAATGACCGAACTGACTAGCGCTTCGCGTTCCGTCCGTTTTTGTTTCATCATTGAGACAATCCGGTAGTACTGTTGTGGATTGATATAACGCAAACTGATGTCTTCGAGTTCCCACTTGATCGTCGAGATCCCGAGACGATGCGCAAGCGGTGCAAAGATTTCGAGCGTCTCTTCTGCCTTTTGCACCTGCTTTTCCTTGACCATATGTTGCAACGTTCGCATGTTATGCAGACGGTCAGCCAGTTTGATCAAGATGACGCGAATGTCTTCTGCCATCGCGATGAACATCTTCCGGTGGTTCTCAGCCAATTCTTCGCGTTTCGATTTATATTTGATTTTCCCGAGTTTCGTGACGCCGTCAACGAGCATCGCGACGTCGGGTCCGAATCGTTCCGTTAATTCTTCGAGTGTAATGTCCGTATCTTCGACGACATCATGAAGAAGCGCAGCGACGATCGTCGTTGCATCCAAACCAATATCGACTAAGATACCGGCAACTTGTACCGGATGAATGATGTAGGGTTCCCCAGAACGGCGGAATTGCCCATCATGTTCGTCTTTCGCGAATTGGTAAGCCCGTTCGATGTCTTTGACTTCAGCTTGCGTCATGTATTCCGCACATCGAGCGAGAAGGTCTTCTACATTTACGATTTGTTTGTTTGTCATCCCTTTTCCTCACCCAGTCCCCGGGATCGTCTGCAACGGAATCCCTAATATATAGTTCTTATTATCGTGAAATCTTGAGAAGATGTCAAAATAAAAAGAAATACCCCCTTGGTCACCATGTACCAAGAGAGTATATATGCTTTAGTCTTCGTAACGAATCAATGAAAGAACGTCGTATCCTTCGAGTTTCTCACGTCCACCAAGACCATCGAGTTCAATCAAGAATCCGATTCCGGCAACCGTTCCGCCTAATTTTTCAATCATTTGGATCGTCGCTTCGATCGTACCACCTGTTGCAAGCAAGTCGTCAAGGATGACGACGCGTTGTCCTGGTTGAATCGCATCTTCATGCATCGTCAAGACGTCTTTTCCGTACTCAAGACCATACTCGACACGGACTGTCTCACGTGGTAATTTTCCTTCTTTACGGACAGGTACGAATCCGATTTCCATCGCGTAAGCGGCTGGGCAACCAACTACGAATCCACGTGCTTCCGGACCCGCGATGACATCAGCACCTTTACTGCGTGCATATTCGACAAGTGCATCAACCGATTGTTTGTATACCTGTCTCTTATACACATCTCCGAGCC
>NZ_WBYY01000156.1:0-7809 GCF_048985645.1 Exiguobacterium sp. A1_3_1
AGATGTGTATAAGAGACAGACTCTATACAGACCGTGAACTTGAACAGATTCTCGTCGATTCGGGAGCACATCTACTCGTGACGCTTGATCTACTTTATCCGAAAGCGTCTCGTGTCAAAGCGGCGACGACACTTAAGACGGTCGTGACGACAAGTATCGCGGATTACCTTCCCTTCCCTAAAAATAAACTGTATCCGATTAAAGCACGGAAAGATAACAACATCATCATTGATACGACAGGTTCGATTCCGTTTTTATCTTTGCGGGGGTATGAGCCGATTACACCAGTCGCGATTCAACCGAAGGAGGACGTCGCGGTTCTCCAATATACGGGTGGAACGACAGGCGCACCCAAAGGTGTCATGTTGACACACTTCAATTTGAGTGCAAACGTCGAACAGATTGACAAGTGGTTCTATAAATATAATCGAGGAGATGGACGGAAGCTGTTAGCAGTCGTTCCTTATTTCCATGTCTATGGCATGACGTGTAACCTCAATTTCGGCATATTTAATGCCTATGAACAAATCATCGTTCCAAAATTCGATATTGAACAGGTACTCAAGACGATTCATAAGGAAAAACCGAATCTGTTCCCAGGTGCTCCGACGATGTATGTCGGTCTATTGAATCATCCGAAGCTGAAGAAGTATGATCTCTCTTCGATTGAAGCCTGTATTTCTGGTTCAGCTCCACTACCTGTCGAAGTGCAGGAAAAATTCGAAGCGCTGACGGGTGGGCGGATCGTTGAAGGATACGGTCTGTCTGAAACGAGTCCGGTGACGCATACGAACTGTATCTGGGATCGTCGGATTCCTGGAACGGTCGGTATTCCGGTGCCCGATACGCAAGCGAAAATCGTCCAAGCAGACGGAGAGACACCAGCTGCTCCAGGTGAGATTGGTGAGATCATCGTCACAGGTCCGCAAGTCATGAAAGGATACTGGAAACGACCAGAAGACACGCAAGCGGTACTGCGAAACGGTTGGTTGCATACGGGAGACCTTGGATATATCGGTGAGGATCATTACTTCCGAATCGTCGATCGGAAAAAAGATTTAATCATTGCTTCTGGATTCAACATTTATCCACGTGAAGTCGAAGAAATCCTATATGAACACCCAGCCGTCAAAGAAGCGGTCGTCATCGGTGTTCCAGATGTCTACCGCGGAGAGACCGTCAAGGCGTTCATCGTCGTCAAGGATGAGATGACGGTCACGGAAGAAGAACTCGATCAATTCTGTCGTAAACAGTTAGCATCGTTCAAAGTACCGAAGCAGTACGAATTCCGGCAAGAGTTACCGAAGACGTTCGTTGGTAAGATTCTCCGCCGTGTTCTCGTTGAAGAAGAACGTGCCAAACAACTCGAAGAAAGCAGTTGACAGGATAAAATGGCATGATAGAATAAATATGAATGAACCATCATTCATTTTATGCGTTAGGAGATAGTGGAATGAAACGAACAATGTCAAAGAGTGACCGCATCATTGATGCCGCCGTAAAAGTCATCGCTAAGAACGGCTACCATGGAGCGAAAGTGACTGCCATTGCAAAGGAAGCCGGAGTTGCGGATGGAACGATTTATCTGTACTTCAAGAATAAAGAACATCTCTTGATTTCGCTCTTCCAAGCGAAAATGGGAAGTTTCATCGAATATTCCGAAGGACAAATCGCGAGCCATACGTCAGCGACGGAACAATTGGCAGCATTGATCGAGGCGCACCTCGAGCAATTATCCGTCGACTATGATTTAGCGGTCGTCACGCAGATCGAATTGCGTCAATCGAACCAAGACATGCGTCAAAACATCGCTGCCGTCTTGAAACCGTACTTGCATCTGATTGACCGAGTCGTCAAGCACGGGATGACGACAGGTGAGTTTTCAAACGAACTCGATTATCGATTAGCACGTCAGATGATTTTCGGAACGATCGATGAGGTCGTGACGAGCTGGATGGCAAGTGGATTCAAATATGAGTTGCTTGAGACACGTGACGGGATTCATCGGATGTTGATCAAAGGGCTGAGTTAAGCCCTTTTCATGACAACAATCATGTAAGCGGATACAAAGAATGATGGTGAATAGACGACAAGGGGGAGCATGAGATGGAAATCTATGTACTGTTGAAACGCACGTTTGATACGGAAGAAGCAATCCAACTCGAGAATGGTCAAATCGATGAGGATGGCGCTGAGTTCATCATTAACCCGTACGATGAGTATGCGGTAGAAGAAGCGATTCGTGTCCGTGATGCACAAGGGGGAACGGTGACGGTCGTGACGGTCGGACCGGAAGATGCGGACAAGGAATTACGAACAGCACTCGCAATGGGAGCGGACCAAGCAGTTCGCATCTCGATTGAAGATGATATCGAAGAGGCAGATCATTTCACGATTTCTGAAGTGCTCGCTGGTTATTTGAAGGAACAAACGGTTGATCTCGTCATCGCCGGAAACGTCGCAGTTGATGGCGGAAGTGGTCAAGTAGCACCACGCGTCGCAGAATTACTCGACATCCCTTATGTGACGACGATCACGAAACTAGAGCTCGACGGTACGAAAGCTGTCGTAACACGCGACGCTGAAGGGGATACGGAGACAATCGAAACAACACTTCCGTTACTCGTGACTGCACAACAAGGGTTGAACGAACCACGTTACCCAAGTCTTCCGGGGATCATGAAAGCGAAGAAAAAGCCGCTAGAAGAACTCGAACTTGATGATCTCGAACTGGATGAAGACGAACTCACACCACGTCTAGAGACGATCGAGCGTTTCTTACCACCGAACAAAGCAGCCGGTAAGATCCTTGAAGGTGAACTAAACGAGCAAGTCGCACAGCTCGCATCATTATTACGCAACGAAGCAAAAGTGGTCTAAGGGGGAGAAACGAATGACAAAAGCATTAGTACTCGCAGAATCACGGGATGGCAGTTTACGGAATGTGTCGTTTGAGGCAATCGCAGCAGCGCGACGTGTCGCTGACGAAGTCATCGCAGTCCTGATTGGACACGATGTTGCAAAGGATGCGGATGCACTAGCATCACGCGGAGCGGACCAGGTGCTCGTCGTCGAGGATGAGCGTCTTCTACACTACACGCCAGACGGTTACGGACAAGTCTTCCTCGAGTTGATGAACCGGACGTCACCCGACGTGCTCGTCTTCGGACATACGTCGCTCGGCAAGGATCTATCACCGAAAATCGCGGCAAAATTGCAAGCCGGTTTGATCAGTGACGTGACGGCGATTGAAGGGGAAGGCGCGGATGCGTCATTCGTTCGCCCGATCTACTCGGGGAAAGCATTTGAAAAAGTCAAAGTCGCAGAAGGCAAGACGCTCTTTACGGTCCGCCCGAACAACATCGATCCACTCGAAGCAGGTAGTTCACAAGGGACGGTCGAGTCGGTCACAGTCGAACTGAAGGATTTACGGACGATCGTCGCAGACATCGTACGCAAAGCAACTGGCGGCGTTGACTTATCAGAGGCAAAAGTCATCGTCGCAGGTGGACGCGGTGTCAAGAGCTCGGACGGCTTCGCACCGTTACAAGAACTAGCAGATGTCCTCGGAGGAGCAGTCGGTGCTTCGCGTGGTGCTTGTGATGCGGATTACTGCGATTATGCCCTTCAAATCGGTCAGACGGGGAAAGTCGTTACACCGGACCTTTATATCGCGTGCGGGATCTCAGGTGCGATCCAACACTTAGCAGGGATGTCAAATGCGAAAGTCATCGTTGCGATCAATAAAGACCCGGAAGCGAACATCTTCTCTGTCGCGGACTATGGCATCGTCGGAGATTTGTTCGACGTCGTGCCATTATTGACAGCAGAATTCAAAAAAATGCTCGTTCACGGATAAGTTTGAAGGCCGGTACCATTATCATGGTGCCGGTTGTTTTTGCGGATTTTTCGCGTGAGCAGTTTCGTTTGTTGGAAGAGACTGCTATGATATACTCGAATCAATAAAGAGATCACCCATTTTTTAACCGGGTCGATCTACTCATTAGGAGGTTATGATCAATGGCAATCGTACACGCAACTAGCCAATCATTTAAAGAAGAAACACAAGAAGGACTCGTCCTTGTTGATTTTTGGGCAACATGGTGTGGACCATGTCGTATGCTCGCACCTGTTCTTGAAGAACTCGATGCTGACATGCAAGATGTAAAAATCGTCAAAGTCGACGTAGATGCAAACCCAGAAGTAGCTGGAGCATTCCAAGTTCAAAGTATTCCGACACTCGTTCTCTTCAAAGATGGACAACCTGTCAACAAAACAATGGGCTTCATGCCAAAAGACGCACTTAAAGAATTTGTTGAAACATCTAACTAATTCTTTCCTGCATATCAAAACAGACCGTTCTGCACAGGCAGAACGGTCTGTTTTTTTAGATTACATTGGCGTACAAAGTTCAATCAGGTGACCATCGGGGTCGAGGACATAGGCGACGACTTGCCCCCATGGTTTTTGAGTAGGAGCGAGGATGGTCTCATATCCTGCCTCCACCACCTTCTGAAAAAGAGTCGGGACGTCATCCGTGATGAAACCAATCTCTAACGTCTGTTGTGTTTTTCCACTTGGTATCGGGTAATCCGGAATCAACTGTTGCACGTCTTCACGCGTATTGAAGGCGAGTGTCGTCTGACCGGTCTCGAACTCGATGTAGCTCCCGTGCTCCGCCTTGACGGGTAGTCCAAGAACGTCTCGATAGAATGCCAGCGTCCGTGCCGTGTCTTCAACGTATAAAATTGTATAGCCGTATTGGATCATCCAAAAGCCTCCTGTCAATCCTCGAATAACGAAGCGATGTCTGAAGCAGGTGTCGGGTAAGCGAATCCAGTCTGTTGCATCGAAGTACTTGGAATCCGGTGCTGCATCGCAAACGAGAAATAGTTTGCTAGTTCCGCTGCATTGACACCGATGAAGTGTGCGCCAAGGACTTGATCATCTTCCCCGACGAGCACTTTCGCCCGAGCGAAACTGTCCTTGATCCGTGCGTTCGTTTGCCAAGCGGACGTATCAATCAAGCGACCACGATAAGGAATACCTGCTTTTTTCAAAGCAGCTTCCGTCTCACCAACGAGGGCGAGGTTCGGCGCGGTGAATACGACGCTAGGTACAGGAAGCAGCTCTAGTTTCCGATTGTTCCCTTCGAGCATGTTATCAGCAGCGAGTCGTCCTTCGGTTCCAGCGAACGGTGTCAAGGCAGGATTCCCGCTGACAGCGACGTCTCCTGCAGCATAGATATGTTCGACGGAAGACTGAAGGTACGCATTGACATGGATTCCTTTTTCGTTATGCGCAACGCCAATGGCTTCGAGACCAAGCTGGTCGATACTTGCGACACGTCCAGTCGCATTCAAGACGATATCTGTCTTCAAGACGTCGCCGTTCGATAAATAAAGGGATTCCTCTTCGTAAGCGACGACTTCTGCTTCTTTGATGATCGAGATACCAAGTGCCCGTGTGGCTTCTAATAGCACATCGACCAATTCGCTCTCGAATTGTTTTAAGGCGTTAGAACGTAAGACGATCGTGACGTCTGCGCCAGCAATACGAGCGAGATGGGCGAACTCGAACGAGATATAACCGCCACCGATGCAGACGAGTCGGCGTGGAAGTTCTTTCAGTTCAAGAAACTCATTACTTGTTATGAAACGCTCACTACCGGGTACAGATAATTCGCGAGGTCGTAAACCGGTTGCGATTAAAAACTGTTTCCCTTCGATTTCTTCTTCACCAATTCGAAGACGATGTGAAGACACGAAATGCGGTTCTCCATGGAAATAGTCGATGTCCGTTTCCGCGTAACGTTTTCGAGTTTGCTCCGGGATGGCGCGTGTGTATTCATTCTTTCGCTCCATCAATTGGCGCCAATCAATCGAAATCAGACCCTTTACACCGTATCCGAGCAATCGCTCGACCGCATCTTTCGTCTCACTACCTGTCAGTAAGATTTTTTTTGCGTCACATCCACGCTGTGCGCATGTACCTCCTGGAGTGAAATTCTCAACGATGGCAACACGTAGTCCTTTTTCGATGAATTTATAAGCCGCTTGATTTCCAGCAGAACCTGTTCCAATCACAATGCAATCATATGTACGCATTTTTCATCCTCCGTATGTCATAATCAATGTATGGTATTTACCCGAACGAATAAAACTAAAAACGGTGAAAGGAGACATTTATTTGGGACATCAAGAACATATCAAAGCGAAACTATCCCTTTTGCCGGATGAGCCGGGATGTTATCTACACAAAAACGAATTCGGCGAAGTCATCTATGTCGGAAAAGCAAAAAATCTCAAAAACCGAGTCCGCTCTTATTTCACGGGAGCACATGATATTAAGACGGAACGTCTCGTCGCGGAAGTCCGTGATTTCGAATACATCATCACAGCCAGTGAACTCGAAGCGTTGCTGCTTGAGATGACACTAATTAAGAAACATGATCCGAAATACAATATCATGCTGAAGGATGATAAATCTTACCCGTACTTGAAAATTACGAATGAGACCTATCCACGATTGATTACGACACGTAAGTTAAAAAAGGACGGCGGTCATTACTTCGGTCCGTATCCGAATGCGTATGCAGCGAACGAAACAAAACGTCTGTTAGATCGTTTATATCCGTTACGTAAATGTCAGCCGATGCCGAAGAAACTCTGTCTGTATTATCATATTGGACAATGTCTCGGCCCATGTGAAATCCCGAATCTTGAATCGGAACAAAAAGCACTCGTATCGGAAATCCGGCGGTTCTTGTCGGGCGACACGAAGGAACTCGTTGAAAGCTTGAAGCACAAGATGGCGGAAGCAGCCGAGACGATGGAATTCGAACGTGCCGGAGAATTGCGCGACCAAGTGCGAGCGATTGAATCGATCATGAACAAACAGAATATGATTACAGCAGATTTGACGTCGCGTGATGTATTCGGGATTCATGTCGATAAAGGCTGGATGTGTGTCCAAGTGTTCTTCCTCCGTGGAGGAAAGATGATCGAGCGCGATGTCTCGCTCTTCCCGATCTATGGTACGCCGGCAGAAGAGCTCGAGAGCTTCATCGTCCAGTTCTACGAAAAGAACATCAAGCCAAGTGAAGTCTATGTACCGCCACTCGTCAATCAGTTGTTACTCAAAGAGGCGCTATCGATTAAAATTCACGTTCCGGTCCGAGGATCAAAACGGAAATTACTTGATTTAGCGACGAAGAATGCTGAAAATGCGATCTCGGAACGCTTCGAGTTGTTAGCGAAAGACGAGAAACGGACCGTTCAAGCAGTCGAAGAACTCGCCGATGCGATCGACGTTCATCCATTGTCCCGGATCGAGATCATCGATAATGCGAACATTCAAGGTGCGGATGCCGTTTCGGCACTCGTCGTCTTTGAAGACGGTAAGCCACTTAAAAAGGAATACCGAAAATTCAAGATTCGAACAGTCCATGGACCGGACGACTATGAATCGATGCGAGAAATCGTGCGTCGGCGTTATCGACGATTGTTACTTGAAGGAGCGCGCCTTCCGGACCTCGTCCTGATTGACGGAGGAGTTGGACAGTTGAATGCTGCTTTAGAAGTCATTCAAGATGAACTCGGCTTATCCCTTCCAGTCGGGTCATTAAAAAAGGATGACAAACACCGAACGAGTCAATTGTTGTTTGGAGAAGGAGCACAGTTAATTGAACTAAGTCCGCGTTCGAGTGCGTTTTATTTGCTCCAACGCATGCAAGATGAAGTCCACCGGTTTGCAATCACGTTCCACCGCTCGCTCCGCTCGAAAGGGATGACCCGTTCCTTGCTCGAC
>NZ_WBYY01000157.1:0-7773 GCF_048985645.1 Exiguobacterium sp. A1_3_1
GCTCGAGTAAACGGATGAACTGATCGACGAGTGTCGCGCGGTGCCGGTCATCTAGACTTGCAAGACGGATCATGGCAGGCAAGAAACGTTCGATTTGCATCGAAGGAACGAAAGCAAGCGCTGCTTGTTCGAGTTGGAACTGAACGGCGATATCACCTGCAGCACGTTGTTGACCAAGCAATACCTTACCGTCGAGTACAAAATCAGATTGTAATGCAAAAAATAAATCGGATAGTTCGGACTCGATGACAAACTCTTCGCGTTCAACGACCGTGAAGCGGTGTGTGCTAAAAGGAATAAGGATGCTCGTCTGCGAAAAGAAAGAGGAGAGCAATTGTTGAATTTCTTCACTTGTCCGTTCATCGGTTGGATTGAACAAAAAATGGACAAGTCGGAACGACTGATCTTCGAGGGCATGAGCAGATTGGATACGCTCTCGCCATAGATCGATATCAGACCGCGACGTCGTGATGATGCGTTCAGCGAATACATCAAGCAGTTGTTGTTCGCGGTCAGAGATGGCAGTCGCCTTGATTCCAAAACAGAGTCCATCTTCAAGGCGATATACGCTATACTGTTCCTGGCAATAAACATTCGGATCGGTCGTAAGCTGGTCATTGAATACAGTCATCAGTTGTCGTAACACACGGCATCACTCCTAAATCGTACATAACTATCTCGACTTTACCATAAGTCGAAAATCGGAAGGAATGATAACTTATGTCAGATACGTTTTTACTCGTATTGAAACTTGTCGGAATCATTGTCATTGGGGCCCTGATTGGCGCAGTCACGAATCATCTAGCGATTCGGATGTTATTTCGACCACTTGAACCGAAATACATCGGAAAATTTCGCGTACCCTTTACGCCGGGTCTGATTCCTAAACGGCGAGATGAACTAGCAGCGAATCTCGGACGGACGGTCGTCAAGCATCTCTTGACGCCAGAAGGGATCGGGAAACGTCTCGCATCACCAGCTGTTCGTGGAGCTGTCACACGGCTCGTCGAACATGAAGTCATGAAATGGACACGTTCAGAAGAGACGACGGAAGCGTGGATTAGTCGATTCATCGATGAACCCAAACAACGGATTCAAGGAAAAATCAGTTATCACTTGGAGCAGGAGTTTTCACTCCTCATGGGTAAATGGCGTGAGCAGTCCGTGCGCGAGTTGATCGGGGAAGCCGGAGAACAAAAAATCGAAGAGGTCATGCCAAGACTCGTCACATCCGTATTGCACCAAGCAGAGGAATATTTTGATGGACCAGAAGGACGTCTACAACTCGAGGAAACTGTTGCTCGTTTCATCCAACAGCGTCTCGGAGGTGGGATGTTCGGGATGTTGCTCGCGAACGTCAACGTCGTTGATATGATTCAGCCGGAGCTGAAACGGGTACTTCAATCAGAGTCGACGTCTCAGTTCATCCTTGCCTTATTACGTCAGGAATGGCAAAAGGGACTAGATCGTCCACTGTCGTCTTATATGACAGAAGAGACGGAGTCACGGATTCGACAGACCGTCAAAGAACAAGTCTTGGCGCGTTTACCGATTGAATCGATGCTTGCTACACCATTACGCGTCTGGTTGAATCCCCTCGAGTCACAATTACTCGAGCAACATGTCCCTGTCGTCATCGATCATCTATTCGAACGGACGACGAATCAAATCGGGCAAATTCTACAAACGCTTGATCTCGAAACGATTGTTCGAGAAGAGGTCGGTTTGCTGGATACTGCGTATCTCGAGGAAATCGTCTTATCGATTTCCAAGCGAGAATTCCGGGCTATCACTTGGCTTGGAGGGTTGTTAGGTGGTTTAATTGGATTGATACAGGCGGGGCTTTATCTCGTCTAAACAAATTGGAGGTTTTACTCATGGCAGAAACAAACTTATATGATCACGCGTACACACTGGAGCGTGCATTACGTGAGACTTCGGAGTACACGACATTAAAAGATTTGTACACGCAAGTTAACGCGGATCCGGAATCAAACGAATTGTTTGCATCGTTCCGTAACATCCAACTCGAATTACAACAAAAGCAGATGCAAGGTGAAGAAATCACACCAGACGATATGGCGTCTGCCCAAACAAAGATGCTTGAAGTCCAAAACAACCCACTAATCAGTCAGCTGATGCAAGAAGAGCAACGGATGCACACGATGCTGACGGAAGTCACACAAATCATCATGAAGCCGTTAGAAGAACTCTACGCGCCAATGATGGAGCAACAAGACGACGTTCAATAAGTCATCAAAAAGGAAGACGCGCCATTATGGCCGTCTTCCTTTTTTGTATAGCTCAAGATGAAGTAGGGACGATCCGTGGCAAGTAAGCGCGCTCGAAATGAATCAAACGACCTGAACGTGTGACACGAGCTGCATGATGAGCGTACCCACTCTCATTGAGACGCCGAATCCCTTCTTCTCGTGCCTGTCCATCTGCTTCTGCTTCAAAAACGTCATCGAGTAACGTTTCACCACGATCTGAAAAGACTGTAATCGTATACTGCATACTTGTTCCTCCCTTGTCTGATTGGTCTTGTACTTAGTATAATGAATAGATATTCATTTTACAAGCGCAGGTCTAAGTCTTGCCACGTCAACTGTCGCGCAGCGGGAGGAGTAGTCAGGTGACTGACCGTCATACCAATCAAGCGGATCGGTCCGTCGAAGGTGATACCATTGAACAATTTCGTTGTTTCCTCAAGTAAGCGTTCTTCGTCCGCCGTTTCTTCTGAAAATGTATGCCGTTTCGAACGTGACTGGAATGTATCGGTCTTCCACTTGATCGTGATCGTCCGGCAAACGAGTTCTTTTTTTTGAAGACTCGCAATGACGGATTTTGATTCTCGAATCAACGTCTCGAATATCGTATCGATATCCTCCGTATCTTCTTCGAAGGTCGTCTCAGAACCAATCGATTTTCGCTCGCGTTCCGGACGAACCGGACGCTCGTCGATCCCGTGTGCCATCGCATGCAGTTCCGTTCCGCGATCGCGTCCGAGCAATGCTCGTAATTGTTCGACCGGCATTGCTTGGACATCTGCGACGGTTTCAATTCCTTGTTTTCGTAACGCTTGTTCCGTGACTTTTCCGACGCCGTGTAAATCTCCAATTTTTAATGGAGACAAGAAACTGAGGACGTCCTCTGGAGGAACTACCGTCATCCCGTTCGGTTTCTCGTATCCGGATGCGACCTTCGCGACGAGCTTAGAGTTCGAAACACCAGCAGAGGCCGTCAGACCTGTCCGTTCTTTAATTTGCTGAAGAACATATTGCGCGATATAGGTCGCACTTTTTTGATCAAAATAATTTTCCGTGACGTCAAGATACGCTTCATCAAGCGAGAGAGGCTCGACGAGCGGTGTCACTTCTCGAAAAAGCGCCATGATTTGCGCACTGACAGCTCGGTAGACGTCAAAGCGGGGACGAATGAAGACCGCACGGGGGCAGAGCTGGAAGGCACGTCTTGACGGCATCGCGCTATGGATACCGTATTTCCGTGCTTCATAGGAACAGGTCGCTACGACACCACGTGCATGAGGCGGTCCACCGACGACGACGGGAACACCTTTTAATCGAGGACGATCGCGTTGCTCGACGGAAGCGTAAAAGGCGTCCATATCAATATGAATGATTTTTCGTTCCATCGTACAAGCGTCTCCTTTCAGTAGATATGATACAATTAGTATAACGAACTTATGTTCTGATATCTATTTTTTTGGTCGACTGTTCTTTGGCATCCGAACAAGAGCGCCTAACCATCCACGCCAGCGCATCCAGTAGAAGATGCCACCAGTCGAGAGAAAAATTAGACCAAGGGATAGGGCGTAACCGTATTTCCATTCTAATTCCGGCATGATTTTAAAGTTCATCCCCCAAATCGCACCGAGAGCCATCGTTGGTGTCGCGACGGCAGTAAAGATTGTTAATGCCTTCATGATTTCGTTTCCACGGAAGTTCGAGACGGTCGTCGATAAGTCGAGCAGGACCTCAATGTCTTTTTGATAATGTTCAATGAGCATCAACAGACGGCGGACACGTTTCGTAGCTAGTTTCAACGAGAGATCCTCGAGATACGCGTCCTCGTCGAGAAATGATTCTTCACCAGCCATGACGAGCTCTTGAAACGGAACGATTAAATCGGACCAGTTCTCGATTGTGTCGCGTAAAGCGAAGATGCTATCGAGCGAATCTTCATTGATGCTGCCACGTAGTTCATCTTGTCTTGAGAATAGTTCCGTCTCAAACTGATCGATACCGGCAAAATACGTGTTCAGCTGTAAAGCAAGAATCGTATAAAAGGCTGCGAATGGATGCGCGGGAGAATAGGGAGCGACCAGGGACACGATTGAATCCGACAATCCAATCGTGATCAGTTTTTCTTTCGTTACATAAAAGCAAATCGAGCGGCGGTCACTTTTGTCGACAGGATTTTGCCAGGTGACGACAGCGCCATAGAGAACCCCTTTTTCCGAGCGGGTGAAGTTCATGTCTTTCGATCGCAGCTGCGTCACCCAGTCCATTTCGGATTGATCGACGGCAGCCGTCGGAAAGGTTTGTTCATAGTCAGCTAAATCGAGATAGCGAGACCAATTAAATTGAGGTTCCAGTTCCATGTTCATGACTCCCATATAGTAGAATGAAATAGTATATGCCTTAAGTGTAGTCAATGGAATATAAAAAAGACACCTATTTTACAGATAAAGGACGTGTTTCAAGCATGAAAGGAATTGGTAAATTAGCAGTTGGAGAAACGCTCGATCAACGAGCGATGATCAAGCAAGCGGTCAAAGGAATTGCAGCGAATGGGAAACCATACTTGACGCTCATCTTGACGGATAAGACAGGCGAAATCGAGACGAAGATGTGGGATACGAGTGATCTTGAAAAATATGCGCCGAAATCAATCGTCCATGCTGCTGGAGAAGTCATGGACTATCGAGGGCGGACACAACTCAAGCTCAAACAAATCACGGTTCTAGAGGAGACGAATGTCGAGGACTATGTCCAATCCGCACCGATTCCGCGAGAGCAAATCGAGACGGAAGTCCTCGCGTTCGTAGAATCGATTCAGAACAGTGATATGAAAAAGCTCGTTAAACATTTGATTACTTCGCGATTCGACGCTTACTTCACGCATCCGGCAGCGGTCAAGAACCATCATGCTTTTTACTCGGGGCTGTCATACCACGTCCTTTCGATGTTGCGTCTAGCGGATCAAATCGCTCAACTCTATCCGACCTTAAACCGTGACGTGCTAATCAGTGGCATCATTCTGCACGATTATGCGAAAATCAAGGAGTTATCCGATCCGGTTGCACCGGAATATACGTTGCCTGGTAAACTCGTCGGTCATATTACGATGATGGTAGCGGAACTTGAAAAAGTCGGAGCAGAATTACAAATTGACGCAGAAGTACTGACGGTCTTGCAACATCTCGTCTTAAGTCATCACGGACGACCGGAATGGGGTTCTGCTGTCGCACCACAGATGCGCGAGGCAGAAGTTTTGTTCTTGATCGATAACCTTGATGCACGGATGACGATGATGGATCGTCTCCTTGAATATGTCGAGCCAGGACAGTTCTCGGAACGATCATTCGCACTAGATAATCGTGCTTTTTACCGTCCGAAGCTATAAGGGGGAGAAAAGATGAAGACGAAGTTGTTTGATACGGTTCAACTCGGAACGTTGACATTCCGCAATCGGGTCATCATGGCGCCGATGTGTATGTACAGTGCAAAAGAAGATGGACTCGTTACGGATTGGCATGTCACGCACTATGCAACCCGTGCGATGGGTGGTGTCGGTGGCGTCATCTTAGAAGCGAGTGCTGTTACGCCAGACGGTCGCATTTCAGCCGGTGATCTTGGAATTTGGTCAGATGCTCATATCGAAGGCTTACAACGGATCGCAGAGCAAGTCAAAGCAGCGGGTGCAAAAGCAGGCATTCAACTGGCCCATGCCGGGCGCAAAAGTACGACGGCAGAACCACCCGTTGCACCGAGTGCTTTACCGTTTGATGATACGTATACACATCCACGAGCATTAACGCTTGAGGAAATCGCGACGATCAAACAACAGTTCATCGATGCAGCAATGCGTGCGGAACGAGCAGGGTATGATTTCATTGAAATTCATGGGGCTCATGGTTACTTACTGAACACGTTCCTCTCTCCGTTATCAAACGTTCGTGAGGACCAATACGGTGGATCGGTTGAAAATCGGATGCGCTTGTTGCTAGAGATCATTGATGGCATTCAAGCCGTTTCCAAGCTCTCGATCTGGGTCCGGATTTCAGCAGCCGATCACGCAACAGGGGGAATGACGGCGACGGATTATATTCCACTCGCGAAAGAACTAGCTGCACGTCACATCGATCTACTCGATTGCAGTTCAGGGGCTGTCGTCGCTAATGCCGTACCGGAAGTGTATCCAGGCTATCAAGTGAGCTATGCAGAAGAGTTGAAACGAGAGACGGGTATTGCAACAGGCGCGGTTGGATTGATTACGACAGCTGCCCATGCAGAAGAAATCGTCCGTAACGGTCGAGCAGATATCGTCCTGCTCGCACGTGAACTACTTCGCCAACCTTATTGGGTCTATCATGCGGCAGCCGAACTAGGAGATACGGTCGCCTTGCCGAAACAATACGAACGGGCACCAATCCGAACGGTTCGTTAACTATCGCTCATATGAATGAAAAACGACACGAAAAAAGGAAGCCTTCGCGGCTTCCTTTTTTGATTACTGCTGTTGTTGTTGCATCATTTGTTGTTGCATTTGTTGTTGTTCTTGTTTATCTAAATCAAAAGCATCCTTGAAGTCTTTGTTTTCGATTTTAACATCGTATTCTTTCATGAGTGAACGGTAGATATCGTTCGGGTTGACTTGTGCTGCTTTTTCTTCAGCAAGTGCTTTTTTGATGCGTGTTTTTTCTTTATCAAGCGTAAAGTCTTTCTTTTCTTTACGATCGACTACTTTGATGATGTGGTAACCGAATTGTGTTTTAATTGGATCGGAGATTTTACCTTCAACGCCATCCTTGAACGCATAATCTTCGAATTCCTTGACCATTTTACCTTTTGTGAAGTATCCAAGGTCTCCACCTTTTGCACCGCTACCTGTATCTGTTGATTTCTCTTTTGCCAGTTTCGCGAAGTCCGCGCCGTCATCCAATTGTTTTTTGATGTCTTTTGCTTCTGACTCTTTCGCAACGAGGATATGGCTTGCTTTGACTTCGACTTTTTCTTGGTCAAAACGCTCTTGGATTTCTTTATCTGTTACTTTTGATTTCGCAGATTTTGCTTCCGTTAAGAGCATTTGTGTGCGAAGAACTGTCTCGAATTCTTTTTCGTTCTTGATTCCAGCAGATTTCAATGTTGTATTGAACTGCTCTTTATCCGGGAACTGGTCTTTTGTCTTCTTGACTTCTGCTTCGACTTCTTTATCCGTGACTTCTTTGCCGTATTTCTTCTCAAGCAATTTGTTCATTGTTTGCTGGAAAGCGATTTGAGCACCAGCTTTTTCGTATGCTTCTTCTTGGACGTCAGCCTTGTTGACTTCGCCACCTTTGTAATTGATGACGGCTTCGTCATTTGATCCACATGCTGCTAACGTAAATACACTTGCGACTGCTGCTGCGCCTAACAATTTCTTTTTCATACATACACCCCTAATTTACCATTTATTTCAACCGTTTTATCATATCATATTCTCGTCTGGTTGACAGCTGTATCTTGTCATGACAAGAGATACTTGCTC
>NZ_WBYY01000158.1:0-7743 GCF_048985645.1 Exiguobacterium sp. A1_3_1
TTGCACGCAGGAGGTCAGCGGTTCGATCCCGCTAGGCTCCACCAATTTTATTTAAAGATCTTAAGCGAGTTTCGTTCGTCTTAAGTTTTTTTTATATGAAATGCCAAGCATAACCAGAGTACGTACGCAAGAACACCGTGATTCCCTTCACGGTGTTTTTTTGTATATTCATGCGTTTTTTTGTTGAGTTGAACCACTCGTTTGTTACCGCTTACAATACATGTAGAAGTGACTATGACATAGGGGGAATATCGTATGAACATCGCGTATATCAGCGTACCGTACCGTTATGGACAAGGAAAGCCAGGCACTGAACACGGACCTGCTGCTGTCGAAAAAGCCGGTCTACTCGCGACACTTGAAGCACGGGGACAAGAAGCAGTACGCTACGGGGAAGCGGCTGTCTTATCCGAGGATGCAGTCCGGGAAGAAGATCCGAAGCTAAAACGTCTTGAAGGCGTCGTCCATACGACGAATGACTTGCACCTGATCGTACGTGACGCGTTATCGGAGCAACGTTTTCCGTTATTAGTCGGTGGCGATCACAGCATGGCGATCGGAACGATTGCAGGGTTACGTCAGACTGTACCCCGTCTTGGTGTCATCTGGTTCGATGCACACGGTGATTTGAATACACCGGAAACATCACCGTCTGGCAATATTCACGGCATGCCGCTCGCTGTCGCCCTTGGGGAAGGACATCAGCGTTTAACGGAAGTCGGAGGAACCGATGTCAAACTGCAACCGGAACATCTCGTCTTCATCGGATTACGTGACGTTGATCCAGGCGAACAAGAGCTGATTGATCGTCTTGGTATTCGTGTCTATGATATGGAAGCGATCCGAACTCGGGGAATGGACGCGATCATGGAAGAAGCGATTGCCTATTTGAAGGAAACGACGGATGCGTTCTATCTTAGCTTTGATATGGATGGTCTCGATCCATCACTCGTCGTCGGTACCGGAACACGTGTCGCCGACGGTATTTTCTTAGACGATGCGAAGACAGTGCTCCAGCATTGCGCAACGGCAGAAGACTTCATTGCAGCTGAATTCGTTGAAGTGAATCCGTTGCTTGAAGAAGGAAACGGAACAGCAGAACTTGCGAATGAACTAATCGGAGATCTACTTTTGGCAATGGAAACACATCGCTTAGTAAAATAATGGATAGAACTTGAACTCTTTTCATCGGGGTTCAAGTTTTTTTTGTTACAATTTAAAAGGAGATGAAACATTTATCGGTCGACTTCGTATAAGAGATTGACCGCATAGAGCGGGGGGTATTCAAAGTGGAAGAAACGACACTACGCTTAATTGAGCGAGTGAAACAGGGAGACCGTGATGCATTCGCGGCACTTGTTGATCTATATAAGGAAGGTGCCTTTCTTGTGGCTTTCCGTGTCTTGCGCGATCGAATGGAAGCGGAGGATGCGACACAGGAAGCCTTCATCCGTGTATTTACGAAAATTGATTCGTATAATGCACAATGGAAGTTCCGGACTTGGTTGTACCGAATCGTCACGAACGTATCGATTGACCGATTACGGAAAAAGAAACCTGATTATTCTCTTGATGCTGAGATGTCAGGTACTGAAGGACTGACATTGTATTCACAACTCGAGAGCAAGGACACCTTGCCGGAGGACCAAGTGGTCGATAACGAGCAACGAAACGAAGTCGGGGACGCGATTGCGGCTTTACCAGAAAAATACCGTGTCCCACTCGTCCTGAAATATGTAGAGGATCTTTCGCTAAAGGAAATCAGTGAAATGATCGAATTACCTGTCGCTACTGTCAAAACTAGAATTCATCGTGGACGAGAAGCGCTGAAGAAGCATTTTGCCAAACGATGAGAAGGAGGAACTCACCATGTCACGAGAGCATGTACATGAACGGATCCAGGATTATTTAGACCAAAACCAACCACCTGAGGAATTCGAGCGATTAGAAGCAGAGTTACGAGAAGTAGACGCGATGGACGAGTTCGAAGAGTATCGGCTCCTTGATGCTCGACTGCGTCAACTTCCAGCGCCTAAATTATCGGCAGATTTTACATCCCGCGTGCTGGCACAATTGCCTGAACAGGTGGAGACGCCAAGCGCTGCTTTGCTGCACCAACCGCAACCGTCTCGTTTTGGAGGGAAGATGAAGCAATATCCATTGCTCGCGGCAGCGGCTGTTTTCTTACTTTTGTCGGTCGGTAGCCTTGGTGGTTATATGGCACAGGAAGAACATGACTTATCTTATACGAATGCACCAGGCATCGTCGCTCAAAATGGTGAGGTCGTTGTCCCGAAAGGTGTCACGGTCGATCAAGATCTCTATGTCGAAGGCGGGAACGTCCGCATCGAAGGGAAAGTCAATGGCGACGTCATGACCGTTGACGGGAAAGCGTACACGGCGAGTGCTGGTAGCGTGACCGGAGAAATCAAGGAAATCGATCAATTATTCGAACGCGTATGGTACGGAATCAAGCGTCTATTTCAATAATCAGCTGGGACGAGTCGAACTCGTCCCTTTGTGCTATAATGGAAACTGTTTAAATCAGATGAGTTAGGGGGCACGGTTGGTGAATTACTTCAGCTGGCAACCACTTCAATTTCAATTGTTGAAACTGGGAGAAAACGTACATTGGTACGATTATATTAATGACGTGATTGATATTGCGGTCGTGACGTTCGTCATTTACCGTCTCATGATCATCGTCAAAGGAACAAAAGCGGTCCAGCTCATTAAAGGGATCTCGGTCATTTTGATCAGTTGGTTCCTGAGTGGCTTTTTTGGACTCAAAACACTGCAATTCTTACTGAATCAAATCATCACCTATGGGTTACTGGGGATTATCATCATCTTCCAGCCCGAACTCCGGCGTGGACTGGAACATTTAGGACGAACGAGTAAATTCTTCTCGCGTAGTGCGGTCAGTGATGAAGATGAACAAATTCGAATCGTCGATGCGCTCGTATCGTCTGCTCAGTACATGTCAAAACGGCGTATTGGGGCACTCGTGACGATTGAACGGGAGACTGGACTGAGTGAATACGTGGAGACGGGTATTCCGCTCGGCTCACAAATCACGAGTCAGTTGCTGATCAACTTGTTCATTCCGAATACACCCTTACATGATGGTGCCGTCATCGTCCAGCAAGGCAAGTTAGCAGCAGCCGCTTGTTACTTACCGCTGTCTGAGAGTGCACATATCTCAAAAGAGCTTGGAACACGTCACCGCGCAGCAATTGGTGTCAGTGAGGTGACGGATAGTGTCACGCTCGTCGTCTCGGAAGAAACGGGTGGTGTCTCACTCGCCATCAATGGACGTCTATACCGGGAACTCGACGAAGAATCCTTGCGGACGAAGTTACTTGAGACGATCGTCAAGGCCGAACCGACGAATACTTCCTTCTTGAACTGGATGGGGGCGAAAAAATAATGTTCGAAAAGTGGTTCAATGAGCGCTGGTTTTTACGCATCGTTGCCGTTGCCTTAGCCGTCATGTTGTATTTGATGGTCGCAGGTTCGAATACGACGGGAAAAAGCGATGCCGCTAGTCTGTTACCGATCGCAGGACAAGGCTCGACGAAGTTTGACGTACCGGTCACGGTCCAGTATGATGAATCGCAATGGGTCGCCTATAATATTCCAAATACGATGGAGGTCACCGTTAAAGGTCCTTCGAGTAGCTTGACGATGCTCCGGCTTGTTCAGGATTTTGGATTATCGATTGATTTGAAAGGTCTCGACCCGGGCTATCATCGTGTCCGTGTCACACCGACTGGCTTTGGAAAAGATGTCGAAGTGACGCCGAAACAACAGACGATCGAAGTCTTCCTCGATAAGAAAATTACGAAAGAAGTACCGGTACAAGTCGCCTTACTCAATAAAAACAAAATCGCTGAAGGATATGTCGCTGGGGAAGCGCAACCGAACCAACAAACTGTTGAAGTCACGGGAGGCGCGGAGAAGTTACAGGCGATTTCAGCAATCCAAGTACCGATTGATGTGACCGGTCGGGCAGAGACGTTCAAAGAGACGTTCAATGCTAAAGCGACGGATGCGAACGGGAATACGATTAATGCATCTTATCAACCGGAGCAATTAGAAATCACAGTACCGATCTATAAGGAAAGTAAGACGGTACCAATCAATGTGAAGACAAAAGACAACGTCAAAAAAGGGTATACCGTTGTCAAGATCGTTCCCGTCACGACGGAAGCTCGTCTATATGGAACAAAAGAAGAGTTGGAACGGATTGGTTCCGTTGATACAGAAGCGGTCTCGCTTAAGGGATTGACGAAGACGACGGAAAAAACCGTCAAACTCGTGGAACCGGAAAACGCGACGGCGATGGATCCGACACAGGTTACCGTCAATATCGTCGTTGAAAAGGAAAACGCGAAATCGACGACAGAAACCGTCGAGGATCGAGCAGAGAAAACGATCCCGGGTGTGACGGTCACATTGAACGGGTTTGATGAGTCGAAGTATACGATTGATTATAACCAAACGATGGATGTCGTTGTCCGTGGGAAAGAATCGGATCTAGCATCGATTGATGCGACGGACATTAAAGCGGTCATCGACGTGACAGGACTAAAAGAAGGAACACATGGATTGCCGATTTCATACCAGACGTCGAAAGCCTTCGATGTCTTGCGTCCGGATAACATGGATGTCACGTTAAAAGCCGTGCCTCGGACATCCGTTCCGACCAATTAAAACAAATTAGTGAAATGAGGAAATAACATATGGGTAAGTATTTTGGAACTGACGGCGTACGCGGCGTCGCAAACGTAGAATTGACACCGGAACTGGCGTATCGCCTCGGTCGAACAGGTGGTTACGTGTTAACAAAACACGAAAGCACACGACCTAAAGTCTTAATTGGACGCGATACACGTGTTTCTGGTCAAATGCTTGAGAACGCACTTATCGCGGGTCTGTTATCGATCGGTGCAGAAGTCATGCGTCTAGGTGTCATCTCGACACCAGGTGTCGCGTATCTGACAAAAACAATGGATGCGACAGCAGGAGTCATGATTTCCGCGTCGCACAATCCAGTAGAAGATAACGGGATCAAGTTCTTCGGATCAGACGGCTTTAAGCTTGATGACGCAACAGAACTTGAAATTGAAGCATTACTCGATGAAGCAGAAGATACATTGCCACGCCCAGCCGGAAAAGAACTCGGCTTCGTTCATGATTATTTTGAGGGTGCACAAAAGTATCTGCATATGCTTCGTCAGACATCGGATGAAGATTTCTCAGGCATCCATGTCGCGATTGACGGTGCACACGGAGCGACGTCAAGCCTCGCACCACGTCTATTTGGTGACTTGGAAGCAGAAGTATCGACGATCGGAACGAATCCGAACGGACTCAACATCAATGATGGTGTCGGTTCGACACACCCTGAACACCTTGCTGCCTTCGTCAAAGAAAAGAGCGCAGATGTCGGTTTGTCATTTGATGGCGACGGCGATCGCTTGATTGCAGTCGATGAGAACGGCGATATCGTCGATGGTGATAAAATCATGTTCATCTGCGGGAAATACTTGAACGAACTTGGTCGTCTGAAAGACAACACGATCGTTGCGACGGTCATGAGTAACCTCGGTTTTCATAAAACCGTCAAAGAAAACGGGATGACGGCGCTTCAGACAGCAGTCGGTGACCGTTATGTCGTCGAAGAGATGCGTAAGAACGACTATACGCTCGGTGGCGAACAGTCGGGGCACATCATCTTCATGGATTACTCAACGACAGGAGACGGCATGTTGTCAGGCGTCCAGTTGTTGCAAATCATGAAAGCGACAGGGAAGAAGTTATCAGAACTCGCAGCTGAGATGCCGATCTTCCCACAACGTCTCGTCAATATCCGTGTTTCAGATAAAAATGGCGCAATGAGCGGTCCTGCTGTACAAGCAATCATTGCGGAAGTTGAAGCGGAAATGGCGGGGAACGGACGGATCCTCGTTCGTGCGTCAGGAACAGAACCACTCGTTCGTGTCATGGCGGAAGCTCCGACACAAGAAGCGTGTGATGCGTACGTCGAGCGGATCGCGAATGTCGTTCGTGAGAACTATGCGTTACAAGAAAACTAAGAAACCCGAAGCAGAGCGATTGCTCTGCTTCTTTTTTTACAATTATTTTAGAAAAACAGCTTGAGATTTTTACAAAAAATAGGGATTATACGTATTGATTAGTGAAATATCGGGAATAGTTACAACTACGTTACCTTTCTTGCTTTTTCAAAGTAAAGTTCGTATGATGGTGAAGTCGGACAGAAACGGGGTCAGACGGAACTAAAAAGCGCCAGGGCTTTCTTCGTAGGTTGAAAGCTGACGAGGTGGAGGTTTATCGAATCATTCGGCGGATGCCTCCCGGTACCAGATCCATACCGTAAATCGTTCTGAAATCGTCCAAGTGATTGGACGGACAAACAGACCGATCGGGATCCTCTCAACAAGAGCCGTTTCCTCTTTAGGGAAATACTTGTAAATGGAGAGATGTAACATGTGCGGAATCGTAGGTATGATCGGACAGGTCAACACGAAAGAAATTTTATTAAAAGGTCTCGAGAAGCTCGAGTACCGCGGCTATGACTCGGCAGGTCTTGCGTTCGTCAACGACGGCGTCCAAGTCCACAAAGAAGTTGGCCGGATTGCTGCGCTACGCGAAGTCGTTCCTGCTGAGGCAGACGGCACAGTCGGAATCGGACATACACGTTGGGCGACACACGGTGTCCCAAGTGTACCAAACGCGCACCCACACCAAAGTGCGTCAGCACGTTTCACACTCGTGCACAACGGTGTCATCGAAAACGATGAGCAACTAAAAGCAGAATTGAACGTCGATCTCCTGAGCGACACGGATACAGAAGTCATCGTTCAGATGATTGAAAAGAACTTCAACGAGACAGGTGACGTCGCGGAAGCATTCCGTCAAACACTCCGTGTCTTGCATGGTTCGTATGCCCTCGCGTTGATCGATGCTGAAAATCCAGACGTCTTATACGTCGCGAAAAACAAATCACCACTTCTCGTCGGTCTCGGTGATGGTACGTTCAACGTCGTCGCTTCAGACGCAATGGCAATGTTGCAAGTAACGGATCAATTCGTTGAGTTGCATGATGGTGAGATGATCATCTTGACGCGTGATAGCGTGACGATCCAAGATCTCGACGGGAACGTCCAAGAGCGTGAAGCGTACACGGCTGAAATCGATGCATCAGATATCGAAAAAGGAACGTACGCGCACTATATGCTCAAAGAGATGGATGAGCAACCAGCAGTCATCCGGAACATCGTTCAAAAATATCAAAACGAAGCAGGCGACATCACACTCGATCAATCAGTCCGTGATCTCGTACTTGGTCGTGACCGCGTCTACATCATCGGTTGCGGAACAAGCTACCATGCTGGTTTGATCGGAAAACAGTTGATCGAACAAATCGCAGGCATCCCGACAGAAGTGCACATCTCTTCTGAGTTCGGATACAACATGCCATTATTGACAGAGAAACCGCTCTTCCTCTTCCTTTCACAATCAGGTGAAACAGCGGATAGCCGTGCTGTTCTCGTCGAAGCGAAGAAACTCGGTCACCCGGCACTGACAATCACGAACGTTCCAGGATCAACATTGTCACGTGAAGCTAACGCAACATTGTTACTCCATGCAGGTCCAGAAATCGCTGTTGCTTCAACAAAAGCGTATACCTGTCTCTTATACACATCTCCGAGCCCA
>NZ_WBYY01000159.1:0-7742 GCF_048985645.1 Exiguobacterium sp. A1_3_1
TTGCGTGTGACGCGTCATTCTTTTTATTACGAGATAAGGGAGGCAGATCATCAATCTGCCTCCCTTATCTTTGTAGAGACTGACTTTTGAGTCAGCCCCTTATTTGCGTGAGCTTAAGGAATAAGTAATGAAGGGCTAAATCTTATTTGACGAGATTATGCTTGAAGGCATAGACGACAGCTTGTGTACGGTCTACGACATCGAGTTTCGATAAGATGTTCGAGACGTGTGTCTTAACGGTTTTTAAGGAAATGAATAATTCGTCTGCGATTTCTTGGTTCGCCATACCACGAGCCATCAATTGAAGAACTTCCTGCTCACGTTCCGTCAAATCGTCATGCAAGTGTGTCGTAGGACGACGAAGACGTTCCATCATTTTACCGGTCACTTGTGCTGCCATGACAGATTGACCGTTTGCCGTCTTGCGAATCGCTTCTGCGATGTCAAAGGCGCTAGCCGTTTTTAAGACATAACTCATCGCACCGGCTTCAATGACAGGATAAACTTTCTCATCATCAAGAAAACTCGTCACGACGAGAATTTTTGCTTCCGGCCAGTCTTTGCGAATCAGTCGCGTTCCTTCGACGCCATCGACTGGCTCCATCACTAAATCCATCAAGATGACATCCGGTCGGTGTTCAAGCGCAAGCAAGGCTCCTGCTTGACCATCCGACGCTTCGGCGACGACCTCGATGTCTGGTTGTGTGGAAAGGAAAGCAGACACACCGGCCCGGACCATCTCGTGATCATCTACTAATAATACGCGTATCATACTTGCACCATCCGATCTTTTCTAAGTTTGACTTCGATTTGGGTTCCTTGTCCTGGAACACTGACGAGACGAATCGTTCCGCCCATCTCAGCCGTTCGTTCCCGCATCGAATTAATGCCATAAGAGGCAAGTTTTTTTTCATCAACGACGAATCCAACACCATCATCATTCATGCTCAGAATGATCGTTTCGTTGAATTGTCGGAGCTCGATATCCATATGAGACGCTTTCGCGTGACGTAATGCATTCGTCAATCCTTCTTGGACGATCCGGAACAACTCGTTTTCGATTTGTCGTGGAAGTGTCATCTCTTCTAACTTCCAACTCAACTGTGTGGACTGCTTTCTAGATAATTCTTCGAGCAGTTGCGAAAGTCCTTGTTGTAACGTCATCCCTTCTAGTTCGACAGGGCGAAGCTGAAGTAAGAGGGAGCGCATTTCAGACTGCGCCGTTTGCGCCATCGTCTCGACCATCTCGATCTGTTTGGCTGCAGCTTCAGGTTGAGACAGAATCGTCTGTTTAGCTGCTGTCGTCATCATGGAGATGGCATAGAGCTGTTGCGAAACGGAGTCGTGTAAATCACGTGCGAGTCGCTTTCGTTCTTCCGTGACGGCTTGAACTCTTACTTGTTCAACGTGTTGCGGACGTGTACTGATTTTTTGGACGGTCTCGACTTGTTCGTCGATACGTTTTCCAATCCGCGACAAGCGCGTCAACGTATGAAAGTAGGGACCCGGAACGATCGTCACATCTTTTCCTTGTTCCAGTTCAATGATGGCAGTCGTGACACGTTTGAAGTCACGTCGCAAGAAAAAGTAATGCATGCTACCGATGGCAAGCGGTAGTAATAACGAGAGTCCGATGACGAGTAGAAGGACAGGGAAATCTTGTTGACGGACGAATAGGACATGCCAATCGACTTGTCGTGTACTTAAGAATAACAACGTCGTCATGACGGCAGTCAAAAAGCCCGTCATGACTTGGAGTGCAATGACACCAAGCGGGAATTGATCACGCTTCATATCGAAGACACCTCCACGTTGCCAATACCGAGCATGACATGAATGCGAACCTTCCGCGTCGCTTCGCCGTATTCCGGTGCCCGGAATTGAATGCGTCGATTAAAGAAGGTCGGAATCCGGCGGATATCTGTCTTGACGCTTCCGAAGCCGATTGACGTGTCGAGTGTATAGTCGTAGCCGGACGGTAAAAGAATTCGGACGTCCCCGACGACACCACTGACGACGATCAAGGTCTCGCCTTCTGGAACATAGGCGTGCGTCAAATCGATTTCTAAATCCTTGACGATGAACTGTTCGCTCAAATCCTGTAAGACGTACGGTGCATCGGCTTGAGTCGAGAAGGAATAAGCGGGTTGAATCTTGATCCCTTCCTCTTCATATTGATGCGGAGCAATCCGTGAAAATAAAAATTCGCGGACAGAATGTCGTGTCACGAGAATGATCCCAAGATAGAGCAAGATACCAGCAATGACAAAACCGATGGCAGCCGAACTAAGGACGACGCCAGCAAGAATGATCGTACCGACGATGTAGAAGAGGATTGCTAATTTTTCATGATTGCGTCGCCGGAAATGAATCCCGACATAATACAGCAGGAACGGAAATAAGACACCAAACAATACATTTCCTGCACCGGACAATAGGTCATAGAACAGACCGAGGGCGAACAGGATCGATACGTAACCGACCAGTTGTTTCGTACTTAATCGTCGCACGATCAATCTCCTTTCTAACATGACAAAGGGAGGCATACGCCTCCTTCATCATTGACTGCTTATTGGTGAATGCGGCGTTCGAGTTCAGCGATACGCGCATCGATATCATCTTCATCAACGGCTGGTTGTTTTGCTTCAGGCTCTTCTGCCGTGAACGGATGTGCTTCTTCTTTTATAGTAGCATTTGGTTCGCGATCTAGCACCTGGTTCATCTTGTTTTTTAAGTTCGAGACGTTTTCGCGCATCATCCATTCGTACCGTTTGTTTTGTAGATCTTCGAGCTTTAACTTCAATTCGAGGGCTTCACGTTCCAATTCGTTCAGCTCGCGTTTCGTCTCAGCGACGAGTTCTTCAAAGAACCGGTACTGCTCCCCGTAATGCTTTGATTCGATGGCTGCACGCTCAGCCAGTTGTTGTTCACCGGCTTCGTTCGCGATTTCGACTTGCTTGAAGCGTTTATCGGCTAAATCCTTCGCTTCTTCCTGTTTTTGTGTCAATTCCAGCAGCAATGTCCGTTGACGCTCGAGTAGTCGATCAATCTCTTTTAAATCAGCTTCTGTTGATCGGATATGACGAACAAGTTTCTTAGCAGGTACTTCGCCTTGTTCAGCAGCTTTTTTGACTTCTGTCATCATTTGTGTCGCAAAATCGTTGAGTTGATCAAATACGTTTTTCATGAAAAAAATTCCTCCTTGGAAGTGGCGAATGATATCGGGTCACACATTTTGATTAAAAACGTTTTTCGTCTAGGTCTTTCCAGTCTGCTTCGAAATGTGTCGTTGATGTACGGCGACGGTTAAAGAGATCTTGAACATTGACACGCTGTAGTTTCATACGCATGTAACCGACGTACAATGCGATGGCTGCTGCAATTCCGATGACTGCCCAGATGTTCGAGAGGGCAAGTCCGATTCCGATGGCTGCTAGGAATCCGAAACCGAGTTTCGCTGGCCATTTGTTCGACTGCATGAACTTACTGATCGAATAGAACGCGAGTAACGCCCCTAAACCAAGTCCGATCATATGCGGTAATGTTCCGATGACGACGGCAAGTAACGCCAGTCCGGCGAGAATCATCACCAGTTGTTTTCCTTTCGATTGCTTCATGAGGAAGCCTCCCTTGTGTTGATACCTTTATGATACGGGAGTCCTTCTATTCCTACGACACTCTTTGGACCGTATTTGCTCTCGGGCTTAAGGCGGAGAGAAGGTCTGACTTTAAGGGAAGCGCTATCAGCACCAATGATTCATGTGATACTCTATAAGGGAATCGAATCGAGAGGAGTGATGTTGATGAGTGCAACAATCAACGCTAAAAAAGTAACATGTATCGGAAACCAGGGAGGGGTTTCCCTCCCTTAAATCAGAGGAGGAAACCATTTGAACGAATGGGGTACACCACCTGTCTACGAAACGACAGGAACAGAACGATTAGGACGGATCATAGCCGTCTATCAAACACATTATCGCGTCATGACGGAAACAGGAGAATCGCTGAGCGAACTGTCTGGTAAATTGCGTTTTCAATCGGGAACGAAAGCTGAATTACCAGCGGTTGGTGACTGGATCATCCAAACAGAGCGAGAACCGGGGAAGGGACGGATCGAACGTGTCTTGCCACGATCTTCTCAATTTTCCCGAAAAGCGGCAGGAACGGAGACCGAGGAACAAATCATCTGCGCGAATGTCGACGTTGCCTTGCTCGTCATGGCTTTTGGACATGACTTCAACGTCCGTCGACTGGAACGTTATTTAACGGTTGCTTGGGATGCAGGGGTGACACCAATCATCGTCCTGACGAAAAAAAGTCTGATGCCGTCGATTGAAACGGAACTGCAGGCTGTCGAAGCGATCGCGTTCGGAACACCAATCCTTGCCGTTGATTCTTTGACCGGCGACGGATTAGAGGAGTTGCGTGAACAGTTACAAATCAAGCAGACGATCGTGTTAGTCGGATCGTCCGGCGTCGGGAAGTCGACGCTCGTCAATGCTTTAGCTGGAGAACAGTTAATGGAGACGGGTGGCGTACGAGAAGACGATGAACGTGGACGTCACACGACGACGCATCGCGAACTGAAACGACTATCGAACGGTCTACTGCTCGTTGATACACCGGGGATGCGAGAATTGGCCTTATGGGATGGAAGTGACGGACTATCGTCGACGTTTTCCGATATTGAGGAGCTTGCTGAAAACTGTCGTTTCCGAGACTGTAAACATGATAAGGAACCGGGCTGTGCCGTTCGGACAGCTTTAGAAGATGGCACACTAACTGCTGAACGCTGGAATAGCTTCGTCAAGCTAAAACGAGAAATCGCTTATGCGGAACGCAAGCAAAATGTGGCGTTGCAGGCGGCGGAGAAAGAAAAGTGGAAAAAAATCCACAAGCAGGCCCAAGCGCATACGAAAGTGAAGTATCAAAAGCGATAATACGACTGAAATATGAAAAGCATCTGCAACGGAAAAAGGAGTCTCTTTTTCTATGCAGATGCTTTTTTCTCGTTATTCTTTTGAAAGGAATTCATTTGTTTCTGTATGGAACGGCACGTTACCCGTCAACGCATCAAGACGATGTAAGTCGGATTGAATCGCTTCAGGGTCACTTCGGCGCGCGTTTCGTACCGTGGCCGTTCCGACCGGATGATCGTTGAATCCAGTCGTTAAATCAAACGTCCGATTCGACAGCCGATCAGTAAAATAACGATCGTGGGAGACGAAGAGGAGCTCACCAGGGAAAACATCGAGGGCGGCTTCGATTTGTTCACGAGTCGCAAGGTCCAAATAGTTCGTTGGTTCATCGAGAATAAGCAAGTGAGCACCAGAAAAATACAGGCGTAAGAAAGCAATCCGACATTTCTCACCCATACTGGCGTCGGAAATCGACCGGTAAACATCATCGCGACGGAATAAAAAACAGGCGAGTAACGTCCGGGCGTCCGTTTCACTCATCGTGCCGTACTCAAGTAATGCCTCTAACAACGTACCTGATGTCGGTAAGTGGGAAAGGGCTTGTGAAAAATAGCCGGTCTTCAATCGAGGATGACGGATTATGTTCCCTTGATGAGGAGCATATTCGCCCTCGATGAGACGCAGTAAGGTCGTTTTTCCGCTTCCATTCGGTCCGATGACAGCAATTCGGTCACCATGTTCTACCGTAAACGAAACATCCTTTAGGATCGGTTTCGTCTCATGCATGAAAGAGACACGTTCAAACGAAATCAGTCGTTTCGCACGAATCGCTTCATGTTCGAATGCGACGTGAACAGTCGGTGCAACTTGTGGTTTTTGTACACGATCCTCGAGTAGACGCTCGAGTTGCTGCTCTTTTGCCTTGACCTTCGTCGCATGTTTAGCAGCCTTCTTTTTCGCATACGGATCCCGTTCACTCGCTTGATTCGAGGCTTTTTGATGCCATTGCCGGTATCCTTGAATCATGCGTGTCAGCTCTTTACGGGTGCGTTCTTGTTTTTCGTACGCTCGTTGTTGCGACAGAGCTTGATGTTCCTTTTGTTCTTTATAGGACTGGTAGTTTCCACTGTATCGCGTTGCCCCTGATTCGGATAATTCAATGACGGCATCAGCTGTTGCGTCGATGAAGAATCGTTCGTGTGAGACGTAGAGAATCGAGGTCCGTGACATGTTGACCCATTCCGTGAGCCACTCGAGCGTCTCTTGATCCAGATGATTCGTCGGTTCATCGAGAATGATGAAATCAGGTCGTGACAGAAGCAGGCAGGCAAGTTGGAGGCGCGTCTGTTCACCACCGCTTAAACTGGATGCTTTGTGTGTCCAGAGTGCTTCCTCTAATTTGACTTCTTTTAAGACACGTGTTGCATCTGCTTCAAGCGAGAAGGCGTCCTGATCGAGTGCTTGTTGATAGATCGTCAAGTCACCATTCATGGCATTAGCGCGAAGTTGATAACGAACCGCATCCGCTCGTTCGACGAAATCAAGAACGGTGTGATCGCCCGCTACGAAGTGTTGTGATAGTAGACCGAGTTTTTTGTAATGACGCTTGATCGAACCGTCAGTCGGCTGAAGTTGGTCAGCGATCAAGTGTAACAGTGTCGTTTTTCCGATGCCGTTCGGACCGATTAAGGCGACATGTTCACCGGTATGAATATGAAAAGAAACGTCCGAGAAAAGACGTCGTTCGTCGTAGTCCATCGATAGGTGTTGGATCGTAAGTGTTTCAGTAGGCATAAAAGCAGCTCCTTTAGTGTTCATTTCCGATAAGATGAAATGAAAAACACACCATCCGAAGCGAGCGGATGGTGTGCCGGAGTGTAACTCAAAGAAGGTGCTGGCCAGAGGTTGGTCACACCGAAATAGAGCAGACTCGTAGCGTCAGACATCCGCAACTGCATTGCGAAAGAGATGATTTCATTCATCAAGCGACGTGTACGAGTGATTGCTTCATTTCGGTGTTGTACCTCCTGTTCATAGTCTATGCCGTCATTGTAACAAACTGGAAACGTTAACACAAGTACGATTCAAGTAAGGTTTGCGCAGTATCCGTTTCTTCTGATGAAGGGGGAAGCACATCAGTTAACGGATATGCGAGACCGAGGTTTTCCCACTTATAGACACCGAGTTGATGATACGGGAGTACTTCAACGCGCTCGACGTTTCCGAGCGTCCGGATGAACTCGCCGGTCTGACGGAGGAAATGTTCCGACATCGTAATACCTGGAACGAGAACGTGGCGAATCCAGACGGGAATGTTTCGCTCGGCTAGGCGTTTTGCGAAGGCGAGTGTATTGGCGTTACTCCGTCCAGTCAAGACGCGACAAGCGGCATCGTCGATATGTTTGATATCGAGTAGTACCAAATCCGTCGCATCGAGAATCGCATCGATGTTTTTTGGGACGACGGATCCCGCGGTATCGATGACCGTATGCAGTCCATGGCGTTTTGCTTCTGTTAAAGCAGCCTCCAAGAATTCTGGCTGAGCGAGTGGTTCACCTCCAGAGAAGGTGATTCCACCACCCGTGGCCTCGAAAAAGGAGCGATAGCTGATCGCTTCTTTTACGACTTCGTCTGCTGAGACACGCCGTCCGCAACCGAACTCCCATGTATCCACGTTATGACAGTATTGACACCGTAGTGGACATCCTTGCGTAAAGACGATGAATCGAATGCCAGGACCATCGACTGTTCCACATGATTCAACGGAATGGATCATACCATAGGTCATCCTGCTCACTTCCTTTCACATACTACACATCCTGT
>NZ_WBYY01000160.1:0-7625 GCF_048985645.1 Exiguobacterium sp. A1_3_1
GATACGTTTACTTGAAACGTTTCAAGAAATTCCAATCGACAGGTTCTACAGCAGCCCGTATCAACGGGCGATCGAGACGATTGCACCGCTTGCGGAGGCACGTCAACAACCAATCATTGAGGTAGAGGAACTACGAGAGCGATTGTTAGCACCGGGAGAGCTTGACGATTTTCAAGCAGCGGTCACATATGTATGGCAACATCCGAATGAAAATCCGTATGGAGGCGAAACGAACAACGAAGCGTCGCAACGCATTCGGCCATTCATCGACGAACTAGTGGAGAAGCATCCTGACGAAATAGTCGTTCTTGGAACACACGGAAACATCATGGTGTTACTCTTAGAAACATTTGATTCGACGTTTGATTACGCATTTTGGAAATCCTTACCAATGCCAGCCGTATGTCGAATGGATGTGAGATTAGGAGAAAAGGCGGACATTCATGTCGTACCACTTTTGACAAATACAAAGTAAAAAAAGAGACGGAACTGATGAGTGAATCAGTTTCCGTCTCTTTTGTAATTGGAGAAATCTTAAGGCGTAGGAACAGCACCTTCATGTTTTCGGATCAAATCAGCTGTTAATTGACCGGACAAGGTGACCATTGGTACACCGCCGCCTGGATGTGTCGACCCACCAACGAAATAAAGTCCTTCGTACAAGTCACTCTTCGATGGAATCTTGAATCCACCATTTTTCTTCCGATCGGCTGCGACACCATAAATCGATCCACCGTTTGGACCGTATAATTCTTTCAAATCCTCTGGGGTAAAGCGATATTCAAACTCGATCGATTCCCGAAGTCCATGAAGTCCCATCCGCTCCAGTTTATCGAGAACGACTTCGCGGTACGCATCCCAGTCGACCTCACCTTTTTGAAGTGTTAGCGGTGGAACGTGTGTCAAGACGAATAAGTTATCCTTCCCTTCAGGAGCTTGGGAAGCGTCGGATTTTGACGAGACACCGACATAAATCGTTGGATCCTCTGGAGGAGTACCTTCTTTGAACATTTGGGCGAATTCACGCTCTGGATTTTCTGAGAAAAAGAAATTATGATGCGCTAGCCCGCGATACTCACGATTTACACCGAGCAATAGGACAAGACCTGAAACGGAAGGGGCAAACGACGCTTGTAATTTTTTTGCCTGTTTCCGGGCTTTTTTCTCCGGAACGATCCGTTCGTAAGTCGGGATGACCTCAAGGTTTGAGACGACGATGTCGGCTGCATGGAATGTTCCGTTTGATAGAACGCCCACCGCTTTTTTATTTTCAAGGACGATTTGTTCAACGGGGGAGTTGAGGTGAACTGTGACACGGAGCTCATCAAGTAACCGTTTCATGGCACGCGCGATTTGGTACATCCCACCTTTGACATAATAGATACCGAGACCCATTTGAACATAAATCATCTGATTGAAGACAGCAGGTGCCTGATATGGGTTGGAACCGACATACATGACCATATAGTTGAATAGCTGTTCGAGATACGGATCATTGAGATGTTTTTTGGTTCCGGTCGCAACGGTATTCATCGGGTCCATCTTTAATAAATCAGACATCGTATGGTATTTTTTTAAGTCCTTTAAATCTTCAAGACTGTATTTATAAAAACTGTCGAGGCACAAGTCGTACATTTGTTTGGAGTACCGGAACAATTCGACAAAATCAGCCCGTGACGAGACGTGCTCGACTTCTTCGAGCATTCCAGGTAAGTCACCTTTGACATCGATTTTTGTTCCATCCTCAAAGAATGTACGCCATTGCGGTTCAATGCGCTCGATTTCTAAGTAATCATCCAAGTTACGATGAACGCTTGAGAAGAGTTGTTCGAGTACCCAAGGCATCGTTAAGATAGAAGGACCGGTATCGAAAGTAAATCCCTTTCCACTACGTTGATTCAGTTTCCCTCCAACGTTCGCATTCTTTTCAAGCATCGTGACTGCATAACCATCTCCAGCCAAACGAATGGCAGCAGACATACCAGCAAGACCAGCTCCAATGACGATTGCACGTTTCTTCAAATGGATCACTTCTCCTTTAGTAGATGAATGGAATCAATCGTTTTCGTTTTGCAGCCCATACCGTATAGGCGGGTCCAAAACCTTTCGTTAACATCGCTTCTTCGATTCGAATCCGGTAGAGCAAGAAAATGAACATCAGAAGTCCGGAGAGAATGAAAAGTCCGAACTGACCGGTGAACAGGGGGAAGCTCATCGTAATCAACAACAACCCACTGTATAACGGGTGACGTAAAAAGCGATAGGGACCGCTACTGACGAGCTGATCACCAGACGCCACGACGACATGACGAGTGAACTGTTGTTTTAAGTGGAGAATTCCCCATAGGCGTAAGGAAACACCACACCATAATAAAATGCATGAAGAGATGCGCATGACAGAAGAAACAGTTTCATTCGCAAAGAGGAAAGCGCAGACGATCGTTCCGCTTAGGACAAGGAAAATCAAATAAAAACTAACTTGTTCTACTGCGCCTGACTTAGACTCGGAGCGATTCCGGAAACGAATCATCTCGCCAATCCAGCAGATGCTACCGATACTGAAAATCCATTCCCAAAGTGACACGTACGCTACTCCTTTCTACATCAGAATCATGTTTCGAAAACGCATACATCGTTATTTACCCATTGTAATTCGTCCTTAAGCTACATTTAGAAAACTTCAGAAATACTTCATTTTCATGACAAGCATTCCGAAAGAACCATGTTTGAAAAAAAGAATGGTATTCTAATCTAAAATATGGAATGTAAATATTATTAGATGGAGTGAAAATCGAAAATGAAGAGAAAACAGATATTCATCATGACATTGGCAGTGATAGCTACGGTTACGTCCACGACGACTTACATACCAGCAGTCGATGCATCAACATCTTCTTATCGTCAAGCCAAGACATCCCTTCATTTACGTCAAGGGGCATCACTCGAGCAACCGAGTCTTGCGGTTATTCCGACAGGGATCTATGTGACGGAACTTTCGAAAGTCGGTACATGGTCAAAAGTACAATATGGTACGAAGATTGGTTATGCGAGTACGAAGTATCTACTGACGGATGAACAAATCGGTGGAAAGCGGATCGGTAAGACACTCATCGCGAATAAGAACTTAGCGCTCCGCGCGACGTACGCTCCTGGTGAGAATCAACAAGCAAGAGCTGCGTTTGAGAAAATGCGTGTAGCGGCTAAAAAAGAGGGAATTACGCTCGTTGCGTTTAGTACATATCGCTCCTATGCCTATCAAAAAACGTTGTTTGATAAATATGTTGCGCGTGATGGATATGAGAAGGCGAGTACGTATAGTGCAGAACCTGGGAAAAGTGAACACCAAACAGGTCTTGCGTTTGATATCGGAGGCGCTGATTCAACAAAATACGCCACGTTTAGCTTTTCCAAAACAAAAGAGGCAAAATGGTTGTTTGCGAATGCTCACCGCTACGGTTTCCATCTCCGCTATCCTTCTGGTAAAGAATCTTGGACGGGGTATACGTATGAGAGCTGGCACTATCGGTATGTCGGAGCAACGCTTGCCGCTCGTCTAAAAGTCAGTGGATTAACAATGGAGGAGTATTTCCACCTCGCACCATGGAAACCAGTAAAGGTTTCGACTCCTTAAAAACATGGTAAATAGAGGATGTTGGCTTAGTCGGTTATTCGTCTCAGGTGAAAGAGGTGGAACGAATGGCAAAAAAAGATGCGAAACATCACATCATGACGTTTACGTTCAAAGAAGAAGCGACATCCTATCAAGTGTTCAGTGAATTGAAGAAATATCATGCGCGAGGTCAAGTCGATTTCGAACAGATTGCCGTCATCAAGCGAAATGAGAATGGTGCTTTTTCGTTTGAAGATGCTGTGGATCTAAGTGGATCGAATCGCGCCGTCAAAGGTTCATTGATCGGAATGGCCGTTGGTATCTTAGGTGGACCATTCGGCATCTTACTTGGTTCGATGACGGGTATGCTGATTGGTGGATCAAAAGACATGAAGGAAAATCAAGAAATCCAAGAAACATTCAAACGAACACTCGGTGTCATTCCGCCTGGACAAACAGGAATCATCGCGATCGGTGAAGAGTTTGAGCCATCCGTCCTCGACGGATTAGTGGCGCAACATGATGGTACGTTGGAACGAACGGATGAACAGTTAGAGTCGTAAGGTCTTATAGAATGAAAAGGAGCCTATCGCTTGGATCGCGATAGGCTCCTTTTCATGTGCATTTACTTAGTCGTACGTTCTTTTTTTGCTTTCTTGAAGAAGAACAATTCATAGACGACAGGAACGATGATAAGTGTTAACAACGTAGAGGTCGTTAATCCACCGATGACCGTCAAGGCAAGACCTTTTGAGATCAATGTTCCTGAAGAAGTCGTTAATGCGAGTGGCACCAATGCCATGATTGTTGCAAATGCGGTCATCAGGATTGGGCGTAATCGCGTTTTACCAGCTTCAATCAATGATTCTCGAATCGGCATACCACGTCCGACGTTTTGACCGATGCGGTCGACGAGAACGATTGCGTTCGTGGTGACGATTCCGATCAACATCAAGAAGCCGATCATGACACTGACAGACAATGGTTCATTCGCAAGGAAGAGCGTGACGAGTGAACCGATCGGAACAAAGATCAGAGAGGACAAGATGATGAATGGAATCCGAGCTTTTCCGAACGTAATCAACATTGTCAGGTAAACAAGTCCGATTGCAACGACGATCGCAATTCCAAGTGATTGGAAGATTTCAACCGTATCGTCATTTCCGCCACCACTTGTCAATGAGACACCGTCTGGTAAATCGATTTTTTCGACGTCAGCTTTTACGGCATTCGATACGTTTTGAACGTCGTCTCCTTTGACTTGTCCAGATACGCGAGCATATACTTTTCCGTCGAGTTTCTGAATCGATGTGAAGGTCTCGACTTCATTGACGTTCGCGACATCTTTCAATGCGACAGGACCGTTTGCTGAGAAGAGTTGGACGTCTTCGAGATCTTCTTTCGAGACGAGTCCTTCTTCATAAGATAATTGTACGTCTTGATCCTTATTGTCGAGATTGAGCGTTCCGACCGTAACTGGCTTCGTTTGATCGTTAACGGTACCGAGAATCTGGAAACCAGATAGTCCGCGATCACTTGCTTTCTCAGGATCGATTTCTACGAGATACTGCTTTTGTTTTTCGCTGAAGTTGTTCGTGATATATTTCAAATCATTATTTTTCGACATGTTATCCTCGACGAGTTTTGCCGCCTCTTGAAGGGCTTCGAGGTCGTTCGAGAACAAGTCGACATCGACGTTGTTATTCGACGGAGGACCACCTGTTGATAGTTCAGCCACACTGATTTTGACATCGACGTTTTCATCTTGAGCGATGTCTTCCATCTGTGTTTCAAGTGACTTGATCGTTTTCTCGACGTTTACACCGTCTTTTAGATTCAAGAAGTAACTTGCTTTATTATCGAGACGTAAGCCTGTCGTGAAGTCACGCGCTCCGACAGAAGTCGTCACGTCAGCAATGGCTTTTTCTTTATCAAACATTTTTTCCATCTCAAACGAGACGTCACTTGTTTTTTCAAGTGATGTGGCAGCCGGAAGTTCAAGCGATGCCGTCAAGGTCTTCGATGCTTCGTTCGGAATGAACGTAAAGCCGAGACGCGGTACGATCGCAAGGGAACCACCGAGAAGGATGAACGATACGACCAAGATGATCGCCTTGTGCGAGAGTGATTTTTCAATCAGCTTGCCGTACCAACGTTGGAGAGCGCCTTCTTTTTCTTCCGCTGGTACCTTCTTGAATGCAAACTTCGCGAGAATCGGTACGATCGTGATCGCAACGAGTAGTGAAGCAAGTAATGAGAAAATAATCGTCAAAGCGAACGGTAAGAAGAACTTACCAGTAATACCACCGACAAATCCAATCGGTAGGAAGACGACGACGGTCGTCAGCGTCGATGACGTGATTGCTTTTAGAATCTCTTTTGTCGATTGTTCGATGATCTCATCCGTCATACCGGATTCGGATTTTCGGACGCGCCGGAAGATGTTCTCGATGACAACGATACTATCATCGACAACACGACCGACTGCAACAGCCATCCCACCAAGTGTCATGATGTTCAGGGAGATATCTTGCCAGTTCAAGAAGATAGCGGCGATGAGTAATGATAATGGAATCGAGACGATGGCGATGATCGTCGCGCGGATATTCCGCAAGAATAACAGAACAGCGAGTGATGCGAAGAGGGCACCAAGTAATCCTTCTTTGACGAGTGTCGCAACGGACTCCTCGATATCCTTCGCTGAATCAATCCCAATCGTATAGTCGACTTGGTCGTCATATTTATTGAGAATCTTCGTGACTTCATCTGCGATTTCGACTGTATTGGCATCTTGTTTTTTCGTGATTGCCATCGATAAGGAATCTTTTAAATCGTAACGCGTTTTTTCACTTTGTTGTGAGACGGCTTCGATTTTTGCGATATCCTCTAGGCGAATCGGTTCTGCAGGTTCAGACGCCTGATCTGCAGCTGCTCCACCTGTTGTACTTGGTGGACCTTGCGTTGCACCTTGTGGTGGACCGCCAGCAGATGAACCACCTGTTTGACCGTTACTTGATGAACTAGTCGCACCTGCAGCAGGTGTCAATTGTAGATTTTTGAGTTTATCTAGATTTTCTAGTTTTTCCTCAACGCGAATCGGAATTTTCGAATCGTTTTCTGATAGCTGACCAGATGGGAACGAGACATACTTTCCATTGATTTGTTCCTTGATGCTCGAGAGCGAGAGACCCGCTTCCGTCGCTTTCTCCTTATCGACGGTGATTTGAACGAGATCATCCTTATAGCCACCAACCGACACGCTGTTGATTCCTGGAATCTTATTAAGTTCAGGTTCGATATCTTCCTTTAGGATTTTTTCGATGTCTTTACCATCCTTACTAAAGAAAGAGATGTTATAGATCGGGAATGAACCAAATGACAAACGATTCAATTTCGTCGTTGCTTCCTCCGGTAGATTCGCATCTTGGATGGCAGCATCGATTTGTTGTTCGACCTTATCCATATCAGTATCGAACGGGAATTCGATGTTTAAGATACCGATACTTTCATAAGAAGAACTTGTTAGCTTGGTAGCCCCTTCAATTCCTTTTAGAGAAGTTTCAAGCTTTGAGACGACTTGTTTATCGACATCGTCAGGTGATGCACCAGGGTAAACCGCTTCGATTGAAATCTGAGGAAACTCGATTTCCGGGAACTGGTCGACTTTTAATTGTGAGAAGGAATACACGCCTCCTAAAATCAATAGGATTGCAATGATGAAGACAGCAACCGAGTTCTTCAAACTAAATCGGGTTAAAAAGTTCATATGAACGCTCCTTTCTTTTTATATGTGCTTATTTACATAGTAGAGGACACTCATAGAACCCGCAACTTTAAAACTGTTTTTATTTAAAAAGATCTTTTTGAAAAAAGATAATTTTTTTATGAAAAAGGCTTTACACTTTTCGATATGCTGCTATAATAAAAACATACCCAGTAACAACACAGCATGATTCTGTAGCTCAGCTGGGAGAGCGCTACCTTGACAGGGTAGAGGTCGCTGGTTCGAGCCCAG
>NZ_WBYY01000161.1:0-7548 GCF_048985645.1 Exiguobacterium sp. A1_3_1
GTTCATCCGTCGTCGGTTCATCCGTCGTCGGTTCATCCGTTGTCGGTTCGTCCGTTGTCGGTTCATCCGTTGTCGGTTCATCCGTTGTCGGTTCGTCCGTTGTCGGTTCGTCTGCTTCAGGATCCGTGACCGTTACTGTCGTCGAAACCGGACCTGATTTTTCTCCAGAAGCCTTCGCGACGACTTGGAATGTCGAGCGACCTGGCTTCAATCCACTGATCGCAATTCGATTCGTCGAGCTCGTTCCGACTGTCGATGATTGACCATCAGCATCCGTCATTGTCACTTCAAACGAGACATCGTCATACCCATTGGCACGAAGCGCAGCATCATTATAGTTCCAAGTCAGTTCACCGCTCTTTGTGTCTTCATCGTAAGATGCTTGTAATCCAGTCGGAGCGGGTACCGTCTTTTTTTCAACGACAGGTTCCTTCGTCCCTTTCACGTACAATTCGTTTCCGATACTGAGGACAGAACTAGGTTGTTCGAATGGTGCCGGCGTACGATCACGTGTCTTCGTGATGAAATCTTTCCAGATTTGTTGCGCCATCGTACTGTTATACGGACCACTGAGCCCTGCACCATTGTTATTGCCGGACTTCGTAGTTCCTGTCCATACACTGATTGAAACGTCTGATGTGTATCCAGCAAACCAGACATCTTTGTAAGCATTCGTCGTCCCAGTTTTTCCAGCTGCGTCAAACGATAATCCAGCGCTTGGGAACGTACCGCCTGGTTTCAAAACATCACGCAACATGTCCGTCAACATATACGCCGTGTAGTCTTCCATTGCTTTTTTCGATTTGACTGGTGATTTGATTTTTGATCCATCACTGTATTCAATCGATTTGATCAGGTGCGGTTTGATATAATCGCCACCGTTTCCGAGTGTCGCATAAGCCCCAGCCATTTGAGTCGTATTGAAACCATGTTTCATCCCACCAATCGCATAAGCTGGTGAAATCGACTCATCGTCTTCTAATTTCAAACCTGATTTTTCAGCAAATGCTTGAACTGGGTCACCACCGATTTCTTGATACGTTTGGATGGCCGGTGTGTTCGCTGAAATTTTTAACCAGTGGCGTATCGTATTCGTGCCACGGTATCCATCATAATAGTTACCAATCTCTTTTCCATTGACTTCTGTTGGTTTATCCGTCAATTGCTTCGCAGTCGACCATTTATCGTTCTCGATCGCTGGACCATACGCGAAGAATGGTTTTGCGGACGATCCCGGTTGGTGCGGTTCATTTGCGTAGTTTCGTCTCGCTGTTCCCTTACCCGGATTTTTTCCGTCTACGACAGCTAAAATCTCACCCGTTTGTGTATTCACTGCCGAAGCAGCTGTCTCTGCATATTCAGGCATTTTAACGATTTGGTCTTTTTTGATGGCTTCGTTCATATAATCGTGCATCGGTTTATCGATCGATGTATAGATTTTTAAACCTTGACCATAGATGTCTTTTCCTTCCAAGCCAAAATCATCTTCTAACTCTTTTGATACCATATCGAAGATGACACTATCGTAAGATTCATCCTTTGTTGACTTCGGTGCCGGATTGATCAATTTTGAGATTGGCTGCTTCACTGCTTTATCCCGTTGTGCTTCTGTAATGACGCCTGTCGTCTGCATCGCATTGAGTACTTGCGTCTGACGCCATTTCGTTAACTTCGGATCTCCTTTAATTGGATCGTATGCCGTCGGACGCTGTGGGAGTCCTGCGAGCATCGCGGCTTCCGCATAATTCAATTTATTTACAGGCTTATTGAAGTATGCTTTTGAAGCGGTTTGGATGCCAAATGAATTTTGACCATAGTAGTTTTTGTTCAAGTACATCTCTAAAATTTGATCTTTTGTATAGTCCTGTTCTAAACGAATCGCGAGCCATTGCTCTTGGACTTTCCGTGTAATCGTCTTATCAAAAGTCAGGAACGACTGTTTGACGACCTGTTGCGTGATTGTCGAAGCCCCTTCAGAACCAAATCCGTCCGTCACGTTCGCGATGATGGCTCCGCCAAGACGACGGAAATCGATTCCGTTGTGCTGATAGAAACGACGGTCCTCAATCGAAATGAATGCGTCCTTGACGACTTCAGGGACTTCATCAATCGAGACGTATTCCCGACTCGTTCCACCTTTCGTAATTTCCTTCTTATTACTTGCGTAAATTTTTAGCGGCAAAGCATCACGTAATTCTGCTTCATCCAGCTCAGGAGCAGTAGCTACGGCATATGCTGCAAAACCGCCACCAATCAGCATCATTAAGATGAATAGTCCGGTAGCAATCAGTAATAACTTTTTCCAAAGTGGACCTTTCCCACCGGAACCTCCACCTGACTTTTTCTTTTGGGGACGTTTCGTCCGTTTCATCTTTTTCTCAGATGACTTCGTCTCTTCACGACGTGCGACACGACTTCTTTCCATATGCTATCCTTCTCCTTCAATCAAAAAGTGTCTGAATTGAAATATAGTTCGTCCACTGCCTTTAAATAATCGATGGCAGGGTACGCGCCAGTCTCGACTTTGATACCGTCTCGTTCAATGACCGTCAGCGGAATAGATTTTCGTCCGCTTTCTAGCTGATCCCACCAGGGGAACACGTGCTCGACTGAAAGCACATATTGCACATTATACAGACTGAAACGAATGATGACAAAACAAATTCCTCCATGTTCGACACATTGGCGCATGTGTGCGATTTGATGGGGGTGAAAATTTTTTATCGGGAAGGATGTTTTATTCGTCGTCTCCTTCGCTTCGAAATCAATATATTTTCCGCGATAAACACCGTTATAGTCCGTCGTCGACGGTTGCTTGAAATAGGCTTCCTTGACGACCGCTGCCGACCGTTTTGGATAATCGACTTGGACGATTTGTAACGGAGTGGGTTTCTTGTGAATGATTGCCCGATTATGGGTCAGGTAAAACGTATTACTTTCATTCAATAATTTTTCGAGCGTCATCCCTCGATTCGAAAAGGTCGAATCGGTTGATCGCGCCTTCTTGATTCGGGTTCCATGCGACTCGAGTGGCTTTTGAAATTTTTTCCCGTTCGGGTAATTCAAAACGATTCCCCTCCTATCGCGTTTATTGTACCATGATATGTGATTGTACCGTATCGGCCGAGAGGAGTAGTTAAAAACCAATGACAATTGAACCGTTATTACAAGAGATTGAACGTATTTATCAAGAAGGACGTGCCGGAACCGAATATGACTTCAATCGTGACGTCGTACCGTTCGTTGAACGAGCGGATCAACTGATTGCACAGTGGCAAACGAATGCCCAGGATAGTCCTTACTTACGACCTAGCATGGTCGAAAGCGCCGTGGATCAACTAAAGCAAATTTCCGTTCAAGCATTTCAGCCGAAAACGAGTCTGAAACGCTTCAATGAAACGATTAAATCCGTTCGTTATATCGATCGCTTGATGAATGGTGAAGAATAACGATTAAAAAACAGGAATTATCTTCCTTAAGTCGAACACCTAATCATACGAGAGAATGTTTCTATGGTTTCACTTATCAGGCTATAGCTTTTCAGCCGCCTAGCGTGTAAAGTGGCATCAAGAGCATTTCTTTCGAAAAGACTGTGTAATTATTGTGCAATTGGAGGAGATTCATTTGAACAAACGGGTACAATCGAACGTCAAAGGCGTTGACGTCAAAGGATTTCCTAAGAATTCAACCCCTGCCCCGAAGAAATACATCATGTTCGTCGATGAGACGGGGGTTCGAAACAGCTACCCTATATAATAGGAAGTCACGTGAATCTGCTCTTTTCAGAATCACTTCTCCAGTTGTTTTCCGATATGTAGCTAGTGTGCAATGTAGTGTGCAATAGAAGGAAAATTTAATGAGTGTGCAATAAGGTGTGCAATGAAAAATTGCACACCTTATTCGTTTTTAAGCGGGGAATACGTGGTAATTACTCATTAATCTGATTAGTGTGCATCGGCTCGTCATGGGAATGGGAGGTTATCTGAGGATGAAGATACTATTGCTCGGAGAGAACCAGTTAGCGATCACAGGAGACGCCGCAGAGATTAATCGAGTCATCGAGACATTGACTATAGGGAGTCAGGTCGACCTATTGCTCAAGACGTCATGTATGAAAAAAATAAACGTGATCCTCCCAAATAAAAAGGAAGCGATCACGAATGAGCAAGTAACCTTTGTATTTGATTAAACGGGAAAGGGGAGGTCCCCTTTCGCGAATTCCAGTCACCACACCCTCGCGACTTCGCCCGACCTTCCCCTGGATTCCCTTGTGGGAGACTTAAGCATATCATATAATTACCTTATTTACCCATTTTGTTAAATATTGTATTTTATGCCTGATTTGGTATTCTTAATAGAGTACCTAATGAGGGGGATTTAGTTTTGTTTTTAGAACTCGCAAAAAAATTAGTATCTAAAACATCTATAGAAGTGATCACTGCATTTGCTACCACAGGCGCTACTTTCTTTGCGTGGCGTACTACCGTCTCAAATAAACAACAGTCTAAAGAGCAAAATGAGGAACGACATCGCATTGAGAGGCCTCGCTTGACTCCTTTGAATAAGGATGTGTATCTTGATGACTTTAAACCGACACCAACTTGGAATGCGTATGACGAAAAATACGAGGATATGTCCTATAGACAAGGTGAGCTTGATTCTTTTTACTTTAACCTGATTAATACCGGGAAATCATATGCTTTAAAGATTGAAGTCACTTTCCAATTAATTGGCGGTATAGAAGCTATAGATGAAGTGAAGAAACGTAGTTATTCTGTTGAAATCGACGATCCAGATTTAAAGCTTCTTAATCCCGAAACTTTTACAATTACAGTTAGTTATGCTTTAAACTTAGATCGTCCTGTTTCTGTATCGCAATATATTATCGATTCATTTAAATTAAGGTTCCCATTAGTTATGAGCAATGAATCTATTCGCATTTACTTACCAGAATACTTCGTTACCCTCACAAACTTTTATATCTTAAAAATGATCCCAAATAAACCACGTCTCAAGATGACAATCGATTATGTTGATCAATACCACGAAAAGCATTCCGACTGTTTTATTGTTGAGTTAAAACAAAAACAGCCCTTATACCAATATGAAGACGAACTTTTCTTGGATTTCGAATTCGTAAAACCTATAAAACAAAAATAAACCCCACCAGTGATGGCGGGGTTTTTGCTATAGCTTTTTCAGTTTATTATAGGCTTTCTTATCTTCGAGTGCGTTCTGCATCCCTTGTGCTTCCGGTGTGATTGTGATGTTGTTGTTCTTCCACCAGGCAACGATGAGACCGATAACACCAATCAATCCTGTGATGAAGGCGCCCACCTTCTCAGGTGTGAATGGGATTGGGCTGTACCCTAGCGAGAGCAACAAGGCGTTGACCATCGCATAGAGGGGAATGGCGAGGCGGATAAAAGCTACTGTTTTTTTCGTTCATATCAATCCCTCATTTCGTTTGGATTAAAAGAGCATGTTCCAGGTATCTTTACCGACGACACCGTCTGGATTGAGCTTCTTACGCTTCTGATAGGCTTTCACAGCTTTCTCAGTAGCAGCATCGAACTTACTCGTCACTTGTACTCCGACCGCCCGTTGAACCCGTTCAATATCTTTCTGGACCATCTTCTGCGCTTCTTGAGTTCGGTACAAAGGATATTTCGGAACAGGAACGATTGCCTTGCCGTAGCCTTTCGATGCAGCAGATTTGCTCGCTGGCTTCGGTACCGGTGTAGCAACAGACGCAGCGAGTACCTTGTCTGAACCGTAGCCTTTGTAGTTGTACTGCAAGTGTGGCTTGTCGACGAAGGACGCCCAGTCGCCACCCCACTCGAAGCCGAGTCGCTTCGCTTCCGCCAATGCCTTCTTGATGTCCGCGCGACCGTAGCCTGCCCAGTCTGCTTTGCCGTCTTTGATTGGCACGAAATCGAGTGCTTGCCCGACGAGATGATAGGACGTCATCGTTTGGGATGCACCTGAACGAACGTTCGCGAACTGTTCTGCATACGTTCGACGAGCGTCGTAGATCAACAGTTCGATGTCGTTCTTGATGAGGAAGTCGTACCATTTGAGTGCGGCTTTCTTTGTGTTCGGCGCAAGTTCCTCGAGTGCTGCGCGATTTCGTTTGTCATAGTACAACATTATTTTGCCTCCTTTTGATCTTCAGCGTGATGATCAACCAACTTCATTTCTGCGATACTCACTTCACTCGAAATGGGTGTGATCTGTTCTTCTTGAGTGACTGCCGTCTCGATGATCGAGTCGACGGCATGCGGTTCTTTCTCACCTTGTAACTGTGTCAGCGCATCGACCATTTGCTGAGGCATTGGTACGTTCAATAGCGCTAGATTCTCCGTGACGGATAATCCTTCACGTGCAATGTAATAGTAAAGCGCAAGTGTCCGGACGATTGGTAAACCGCCGTTGATCAACTCATCGAGTAATACAGCGATAATAATAACGACAAAAACGATACCCTTTCGGATACCGCCCCAGAACATGACATCACTATTCACACGCTTATGTTTATATGCTGCTAAGAACCCGGTTAAATAGTCCACGATCATTAAAAACACTAGAATTTTCAATGCAGCGTCCCATCCTCCAAATAATGCTGTCACTACGGTTCCTAGTACCGCGAAGGCGCTTTCGATTAAATGATGTGTTCTCATGCTTTATTTTCTCCTCACAAAAAAACACCCCATATAGGAGTGTTTTAATAGTTTGATTTATTTGGCTAGAACTTGATATTCGTAAAATTGATTATTGTCTGATATTCTTTCGTCATTATAGTCTTTTTTCGGGAAAAGATAAGAAACATAGTACTTACCTAAATCATAGCTAGCCATCAAGTCTGAATCAGTATTGTCACTTGTTACACTGTCGGGTTTTCCTAATGCAGATTTTAAATCCCGATACGTGTTTTTTGCTTTTTTCGTGGGCTGAAACTTCATAGTAGAAATATATGCTTTTTTGGAAAGTTGTTTATAACTTTCAGGATTTACATCTATATTAGGATTAGGATCAGTAATTACGAATCTAAGTTTATTTATACGATAGTCGATATGAAATCCTTGACCTGAACTGTATTCAGACTCTGGTTTTCCTAAAATATTGATTAAAGAAGAAACTTTATTATTAATCACTAATGGTAAAGCAGGCTCTATTTGCCCTTGCTTTGCGAAAAACTTAATTCTTGAGAATTGATTCTTTGGAGCTTCTTTAATGTATTCGCTAAATACATAAGCTTTTTTCTGCTTGTAATCAATCTTAGACCAACCGCTCTTTGTTTTTGAATACACTTTCACTTTAGAACCAAGTTTGAGTGACCCAACTTTTTTACTTTTCGTACTGGCTTTTTCACGTACATTTAAATTATCAGCGACAACATACAATGTCTCAGTTTTTGTAGCAGCACCAGCCATTTTTAGGTTATAAGAAAACACAGTTCCTATTAACATGACTGCAATCAAAAATTTAATACCTTTCAAGTAAAACACCCCTATTCATTTTTTCCAACAAGTGTATTTTACCAAATGG
>NZ_WBYY01000162.1:0-7445 GCF_048985645.1 Exiguobacterium sp. A1_3_1
ATGTGAAGGGATCACACTTAATATTCCGTTGATCAGTGCTGGGATGGATACCGTCACAGAAGCACCGATGGCAATCGCAATGGCACGTCAAGGTGGTCTTGGTGTCATTCATAAGAATATGTCAATGGAAGAACAAGCAGAACATGTCGATCGCGTCAAACGTTCTGAAAATGGTGTCATCACGAATCCGTTCTATTTGACGCCAGAGCGTCAAGTCTACGATGCTGAGTATTTGATGAGTAAGTACCGCATCTCTGGTGTTCCAATCGTTAATAACGAAACAGAGCGTAAATTAGTAGGGATTTTGACGAACCGTGATCTTCGTTTCGTCAAGGATTACTCGACTGTCATTGAAACGGTGATGACGACAGAAGAACTCGTGACAGCAAAAGTTGGTACGTCCCTTGCTGAAGCAGAACAGATTCTCCACAAACATCGCATCGAAAAGTTACCACTCGTTGATGAGAACGGTGTATTAAAAGGGTTAATCACGACAAAGGATATCGAAAAAGTCGAACAGTATCCACATGCTGCGAAAGATCAGTTCGGACGTTTACTCGTCGCAGCAGCTGTCGGCGTAACGAAAGACGCTTCGACACGTGCAAAGTTCCTTGTCGATGCAGGTGTCGATGCACTCGTCGTCGATACGGCACACGGTCACTCAGAAGGTGTTCTTCTCAAAGTACGTGAACTTCGTGAAGAATATCCAAACTTACCAATCATTGCGGGTAACGTTGCGACGGCAGAAGCAACACGCGATTTAATTGAAGCCGGTGCATCTGTCATCAAAGTTGGTATCGGACCTGGTTCGATCTGTACGACACGTGTTGTCGCAGGCGTCGGTGTACCACAAATCACAGCCGTCTTCGATTGTGCGACAGAAGCACGGAAACATGGTGTCTCAATCATCGCTGACGGTGGCATCAAGTATTCTGGAGATATCGTAAAAGCACTTGCTGCTGGCGGTCACGCTGTCATGCTCGGAAGCTTACTTGCAGGAGTAGAAGAGAGCCCAGGTGAGATGGAAATCTACCAAGGACGTCAATTCAAAACGTACCGTGGTATGGGTTCTGAAGCATCGATGAAACGCGGTAGCCAAGATCGTTACTTCCAAGAAGCAGACAAGAAGTTCGTTCCAGAAGGAATCGAAGGACGTGTCGCTTACCGTGGTAAACTCGGCGATTCGGTGTACCAACTCGTTGGTGGTATTCGTTCAGGTATGGGATACTGTGGCGCTGCAACGTTAGAAGAATTGCGTGAAGAGACACAGTTCATCCGTATGACGGGCGCTGGTTTGCAAGAGAGCCACCCGCACGATATTCAAATTACAAAAGAAGCATCGAACTATACACGTCAATAAACAAAAGCCTCGTCTTTCTCTAGTAGAAAGGCGAGGCTTTTTTCATGATGATTTATGCAAATCCCACGCGTCCATCAACAATCGTAATCCTTCCATCAACTCTTGCTCAGAGAGACTCGCAAATCCAAGTACGATTTGAGGTGTACCAGAGAGAAGCGGTAACTGGGCATATTGAGAAAGACCGTATACTTGGATGCCTTGTTGTTGTGCCCGCTTTACGAGCTCCGGCTCCGTCATCCCGTTCGCTACGGAAACGACGACATGGAGTCCCGCACTTTCGCCGGTCAATCGTAAGGCAGGAATCCGGCGAAGTGATTGGATTAAGACGTCGAGCTTGCGACGATAGACTTTACGCATCCGGTTGAGATGTCGTTCAAAGTCGCCCTCTTTCATGAAGCGCGTCAAGATCGTTTGATCGAAGCGCGAGACACTACAGGTATAGTGTGATAGTTCTGTTTGATACCGAGCGCGTAAGACTTCGGGTAAGACCATATAACCGATCCGTAGTGAAGGCATGAGTGATTTTGAGAAAGTACTCATGTAAATGACACGATTGCTGTCCATGTTGTGTAAAGACGGAATCGATTTACCGCTGTAGCGGAATTCGCTATCATAGTCGTCTTCGATGATAAAACGGGTCGGATCCATTGCCGCCCAGTTCAACAACTGATGTCTTCGGTTGACGGATAAGATGCTACCGGACGGAAATTGATGTGCCGGTGTGACATACATGACATCGACGTTTGATTCCTGTAAGTGATCGATCCGTAATCCATTCGCATCAACACGAATCGGTTCAATCATGCGTTCATGATTTTCAAGTAATAGGCGTGTCGTATGATAACCGGGATCCTCGATACCGTACGTGACGTCGCGTCCCAGTAAGAAGAGGACGAGCGGCAACAATTGCTCGACACCTGAACCGACGACGATTTGTTCAGGAGAACAGACGACACCACGGGAATGATAGAGATAGGTCGCAATCTCTTCGCGTAGCGCTAGATCGCCTTGCGGATGACCGAGTGAGACAAGTGGGTGGTGATCGGTATCGATGATATCTTTGGCATACTTTCGCCAACGAGCGAACGGGAAAGAGATCCCTTCAATCTTACTTGGATGAAAATCATATGTGATGATTGGTTTTTCTTTAGTGACACGTGGTTCGATGACGGGTGAGGTTTTAACGTAAGCGAGTTCCTCATAGGCAAGAACGAAGTAACCTTTACGTGAGATGGATTCGACATATCCTTCTGCGACGAGTTGTTGGTAAGCAAGCTCAATCGTCGTTTGACTTAAGTTCAAAAATTGACCGAGTTTTCGTTTAGATGGTAATTTTGTGCCGTATGCTAAACGACCGGCAATGATTTCATTTCGGATCTGTTGATAAAGTTGTTCATAAAGTGGTTTTTCCTGATTACGCGTGAGTTGAAATGATAGCATGTCCATCTCGTCTGACTCCTTCTTCGTAAACTGACCTGTTGAAATCATCATAAGCTGATACTTTTAAAAGTGTCAACATTCCGTATACTAAAGGAGTGAAAGTCAACCAAGGGGGAATGGATATGGAACGTCAACAAGGAACGGATCGTGTCAAACGTGGAATGGCTGAAATGCAAAAGGGTGGCGTCATCATGGATGTCGTCAATGCGGAACAAGCGAAGATTGCGGAAGCAGCAGGTGCTGTTGCAGTCATGGCACTTGAACGTGTCCCGTCTGATATTCGTCGTGATGGAGGCGTCGCACGAATGGCAGATCCATTGATTACGGAAGAAGTACTCGGAGCGGTCTCAATTCCCGTCATGGCAAAATGTCGGATTGGTCATATCGTCGAAGCGCGTGTTCTCGAATCGATGGGGGTCGATTTCATCGATGAGAGCGAGGTGCTGACTCCGGCAGATGAACAATATCATTTACTTAAGTCGGAGTTCACCGTGCCGTTCGTCTGTGGCGCACGTGATCTTGGGGAAGCTGCTCGTCGCATCGCCGAAGGAGCCGCGATGATTCGGACGAAAGGTGAACCTGGAACTGGGAACGTCGTCGAAGCCGTTCGTCATATGCGACAAATTCAAGCACAATTGAATCAGATTTTACATGTCAGTCCAGATGAATTGATGACATTTGCGAAAGAATGGGGTGCTCCGTACGAAGTATTACGTGATATTCGGACACAGGGACGTCTACCGGTCGTCAACTTTGCAGCCGGGGGAGTCGCGACACCAGCTGATGCCGCACTCATGATGCACCTAGGGGCAGATGGTGTCTTCGTCGGATCGGGGATCTTTAAATCAGAACACCCAGAACGTGTCGCTCGAGCGATTGTCGAAGCCGTGACGTACAAAGATGATTTTGAACGGATCGCGTCTTTATCTAAAGGACTCGGAACAGCAATGAATGGAATCGATGTCACATCGATGCCATTTGAGGAACGGATGGCGACACGCGGATGGTAATCGGTATTCTTGATGTTCAAGGTGCGGTCCGTGAACATCGACAGCAGCTGGAAGGTCTTGGTGTCGATGTCGTTCTCGTCAAACAAGCGAGCGATCTCGAGAAACTGGATGGACTTGTCTTACCAGGAGGCGAATCGACCGCGATGCGTCGATTGATCGAACGCTATGAATTACTGGAACCGCTTCGGGAAAAAGCGGCGACGTTACCGATGTTCGGAACATGTGCCGGAATGATTCTACTCGCAACCGCTGTCGAAGCAGGACAAAGCCATCTCAACGCGATTTCGATGACAGTCCGTCGGAATGCTTTCGGTCGACAAATCGATTCATTTGAAGGATTGCTACCGGTTGAAGGAATTGAGGAACCAATCGAGGCAGTGTTCATTCGAGCACCATTGATTCTGTCTGTCGGGGAAGGAACACGAGTGATTGCGAAAGTCGAAGAGCAAATCGTTGCTGTCGAGACATCGCTACACCTCGCGTGCTCGTTTCATCCTGAATTAACGGAAGATAATCGTTTACATCAGTATTTTTTACAAAAAATCAAACAGCGGCAATCCGTCCGTTCATAAAGCGTGGAAGCATCTGACAGTCTCTACTGTCGGATGCTTCTTTTGTGCTACACTATTCGTACAATGAATGATTAAGTGAGGGAGAGACACGATGAAGCGAATCTTGCTACTCTGCTTGAGTATACTGATGCTCACAAGTTTTCCTATGACGGGACAAGCAGCACCTTCGATTCAAGCAGAGTCTTACATATTGGCCGATGCGGTCACAGGGAAAATCCTCCTTCAATCGGAAGCGGATGTTTCTCTACCACCAGCTTCGATGACGAAGTTGATGACGCTTTACCTCGTCCGGCGACAAATCGAACTCAAAAAACTGACGTGGGATCAAAAAATCATACCAAGCAAGAAAGTCTTAAAACTAGCAAAAACGTCTGGTATCACTCGTGTACCAGTAAAACCAAAAACATATACGGTTCGCGAAATGTATAATGCGGCGTTCATTCAATCAGCTAATGATGCAGCGGTCATGCTAGCCGAAACCGTCGCTGGTTCAGAAGCGACGTTCGTTGAAAAGATGAATGAGACAGCAAAACAGTTCGGAATGAACGACACGGAGTATGCGAACGCGTCTGGACTTGATGCTGTCGATGCGACCCTTCCAGGAACGAATTTGATGACAGCGACCGATATCGCGTTACTTGTCATCCGTTATATCAAGGATTACCCGGATGTCCTCGATGTGACGAGCAAAGCACAGATGAAACTCGATGGAGAAGTCTTGAACAACTCGAATAAGATGCTAGCGAAGGAAAAATTCGCATATGCTGGCATGCGAGGAATGAAGACGGGAATGACCGATTTAGCTGGTTACTGTTTTGTTAGTGTGACGACACGAGATAACATGACGCTTGTTACAGTCGTGATGCGAACGGATTCGGATCAAGCCCGTTTTCGGGAAACGAAAAAACTACTCGATTATGGCTTTGCGACGTTCGAACCACTAACGTATTACGGAAAAGGAGAACGGATTAAAGACGTTCTTCCGATTAAAGGGGCAACCGTCCGTAAGCTAGATGTCGTCACGGAGGGCTCATTGTATGTGACGGTATCGAAGCGAGCATCGACACGGGAACCACGGTTTGATTTCTCTAAAACGACGGCACCCGTCACAAAACAAGAAGTCGTCGGAACGGTGCAAGTCGCGGATGACGGTATATATCTACCTGGTTTTGAAACACCACGCGTGAATTTGTATAGTGCAACTGCCGTTCAACTCGCAAGTGTACCGACGCGTCTCGTCCGCGCTTGGACGGCTTGGTCGAAGCGAATTGAGCAAGCGATTCAACAATCGGCTCTTGTCAACCTCCAAGGCGATGGTGTAAAGTAAAGCTAATCTCATAAAGATGCTATGAACGGACCAAGTAGATATATCGATACTGTTAAGAGAGCTAGTGGGTGGTGTGAACTAGTCAGATCGATGGATTGAATCGAGCCGGATCGCACACCTTGCGAACAAGGTGCGGGTACGCCCGTTATCGCGTCTTAAGTTGGCTAGATGTGTCTAGCAATGAGGGTGGCAACGCGGATCCAGGTGATTCGTCCCTTTTCGGTAGGAATACCGGAAAGAGACGAGTCGCCTTTTTTTATGACATAAAGGAGGAATTACAGATGATTGATATTAAACGATTACGCCAAGATTTTGACGCCATTCAAGAGAAGTTAGCGCACCGAGGAGAGGACTTGACGGACATGAAACGTTTCCTCGCACTTGATGAGAAACGTCGAGAATTAATTGCGCGGACAGAAGTATTGAAAGCAGAACGAAATGAAGCAACGAAAAAAATCGCTGAACTGAAACGTAATAAGGAAAATGCAGATGAAGCGATCGCTGCGATGCGAAGTGTCGGAGACGAAATCAAGACGCTTGACGACGAGTTACGTGAAGTCGAAGCGACATTGAACCAGCTGCTCCTTGGTATCCCGAACATTCCACATGACAGCGTACCAGTCGGTTCTTCTGAGGACGATAACGTCGTCGTGCGTGAAGTCGGGGACAAACCAGCGTTTGATTTCGAAGCAGTTCCACACTGGGATTTGATGGAGCAATTAAAAATCGTCGACGTCGAGCGTGCCGGAAAAGTCACAGGTAGCCGTTTCGTCTTTTACCGCGGAGCGGGTGCGCGTCTTGAGCGGGCATTGATTAACTTCATGATGGATCTTCACCAAGATCAGCACGGCTACACAGAAATCTTACCACCACTTATGGTCAACCGTGACTCTATGACAGGAACAGGACAATTGCCGAAGTTCGAAGAGGATGCATTTAAAGTCGAAGAAACGAACTACTTCCTCGTACCGACAGCAGAAGTTCCGGTGACGAACATGCACCGTGAAGAAATCCTAACAGCTGATCAGTTACCGATTGGTTATGCAGCGTACAGCCAATGTTTCCGTTCAGAAGCAGGTTCTGCCGGACGCGATACACGTGGATTGATTCGCCAGCACCAATTCAATAAAGTTGAGCTCGTTCGTTTCGTCAAGCCAGAAGAGTCTTACGAACAACTCGAATTGTTAACGGGACAAGCGGAAACAGTCTTGAAAAAGCTGAAGCTGCCGTATCAAGTATTGAGCATGTGTACAGCTGATCTCGGGTTCACGGCTGCGAAGAAATACGACATCGAAGTCTGGATGCCAAGCCAAGGCGTCTACCGTGAAATCTCTTCTTGTTCAAACTTTGAAGATTTCCAAGCACGCCGGGCGCAGATTCGTTTCCGCCGCGAAGCGAACGCAAAACCAGAATTCGTTCACACGTTAAACGGTTCTGCCCTTGCAGTTGGTCGGACAGTAGCTGCGATCTTAGAGAACTACCAGCAAGCGGATGGATCAGTTGTTATTCCAGAAGTGCTTCGTCCATACATGGGTGGTCTTGAAGTGATTCAAGCTTAAGTCAGAAGGGGGAGTAATCCCCCTTTTTGTATTTTAAAAAGTTTTTTTAGAAAAGGTCTTTACACGTTAAAAGGCAGATGCTATCATAATTAATGTCAGGAAAACAACCGAGTCATAACATTGTTATGAGAAGTACGGAGGCGTACTCAAGTGGTTTAAGAGCTGTCTCTTATACAC
>NZ_WBYY01000163.1:0-7412 GCF_048985645.1 Exiguobacterium sp. A1_3_1
GCAGAAGGAACACCATCATTCCAGCCGACGATTCCGTAATCAAGCCCTTCGATCGCACGAATCGCACGGGCGTAATCCTTCGTAAAGACATAAGAAGCGAGACCGAATGGTGTCTGGTTGGCGTAACGAACCGCTTCCTCATCAGAACTGACACGCTGGACGGGAGCAACAGGTCCGAACGTCTCCTCGTTCATGATCAGCATGCCAGGTTTTACGTCTGCGAGAACGGTTGCTTCATAATAATAGACATCGTTCTCCTCATCAGTCGTTCCTGTTCCGCCCGTGACGACTCGTGCACCAGCGGATGTCGCATCATCAACATGTTTTTTGACTTTATCGTAACCCGCTTTATTGATCATCGGTCCAATCTTCGTCTCAGCATCAAGACCATTTCCGGTCTTCAGCTTCGCTGTCTCTTGCCCGAGTTTTTCAACGAACGCATCATAGATCGAGTCGGATACGTAAATCCGGTTTCCGCAGACGCACGTTTGACCGCCATTACGGAATTTCGACTTAATCGTCTCAGCGACAGCTAAATCGAGATCACAGTCATCAAAGACGAGAATCGGTGCATGTCCGCCAAGTTCAAGCGACATCGCTTTGATCGTCTCTGCTCCTTGAGCCATCAGCGTCCGTCCAACTTCGGTTGAACCAGTGAAAGTGATCTTATCGACATGTGGATGTGTCGCGAGTGATTCACCAAGCGCTTTCCCGCTACCTGTAACGGCATTGACGACGCCTTCTGGAATCCCGACTTCTTGACAGAGTTCAAGAAGACGAAGCGCGGTAAGCGGAGTCGCTGTTGGTGGTTTGATGACGAACGTACATCCGGCGACGAGTGCCGGAGCAAGCTTTCGGGTAATCATGGCAGCCGGGAAATTCCATGGTGTGATCGCAGCAACGACACCGACCGGCTGTTTGATGACTTGAAGTCGTTTGCTCGCATCATGCGTTGGAATGACACGCCCATAAGCGCGTTTTCCTTCCTCTGCAAACCATTTGACGAAGTTTGCGGCATACTGCACTTCACCTTCTGACTCAGCGAGCGGTTTCCCCATTTCAAGTGTCATCAGGCGAGCCAGTTCATCTTTTTTCTCAATCATCTTCGCATATAACTTCTCGAGAAGTTCGGCACGTTCGTAGACTGTCCGCTTCGACCAGTCAGGAAATGCCTTCCGTGCTGCTTCTACTGCGTCGTTGACGTCTGATTTTGTTCCGTTTGGTACACTACCGACGACTTCTCCAGTTGCTGGATTCGTAACATCCGTCCGTTCTCGTCCGTGATCTAGCCATTGCCCACCAATAAAGAATTGTCCCTTCATCCTGAAAATCCCCCTTTTTTACATGCATTGGTAAGGGTATACCCGAACGAAGAAAAAAAGATTCACTTTCGGAAGGAAAGGTTATGCAAAAGGGTAGAAATCGACCGATAAACAGTGTAGGATAATTCAGTAAATGTAATGTAAAACGATCTGAAATATTCAGCGTGAACGAAGAGTGACAACCGTTGATGTGAAATGGTGGAATCACCCCCGAAACATTGACTTTAAAAGTGGATTTGATAAGATGAAGGTAGAGGAATTGCGCAATCGGTTGCGCTATGTGTATAGAAGTTCAATAACTGATGAAAACAACACCCCAAAGACTGACCTACGAGAGGATTCACGACACATGACACAAATGATACCGCGCCCTGAAACGGCCCAACAAACAATTACACGAGCTTGGTGGAAAGAAGCAGTTGCTTACCAAATCTATCCACGCAGCTTTTACGATGCAAACAACGATGGAATCGGCGATATTCCGGGTATCATCGCAAAATTGGATTATTTGAAGGATCTTGGCGTCGACGTTCTTTGGATTTGCCCGATGTTCAAGTCACCGAACGACGATAACGGATATGACATTAGTGATTATGAAGACATCATGGATGAGTTCGGTACGATGACGGACTTCGATCTCTTGATGGAAGAAGCGCATAAGCGCGACATCAAGGTCTTGCTTGATCTCGTCGTTAACCACACATCGGATGAACACCCGTGGTTCCTTGAATCACGTTCGTCAAAAGATAATGAGAAACGCGATTGGTACATCTGGAAAGATGCGGTCAATGGTGGAGAACCGAACAACTGGGAAAGTATTTTCGGTGGATCAGCATGGGAATATGACGAAAAGACAGAGCAGTACTTCCTGCACGTCTTCTCTCGTCGTCAACCAGACTTGAACTGGCAAAACCGCGACATGCGTCAAGCCGTCTATACGATGATCAACTGGTGGCTCGATAAAGGTATCGACGGTTTCCGAATCGATGCGATCAGTCACATCAACAAGGATCAATCATTCGCTGATCTCCCGAATCCGCTCGGTATGCCGTATGTCCCTTCATTCGATATGCACATGAACGTCGAAGGCATCCATGCGTATCTCGAAGAGTTGAAGGATGAGACGTTCTCGAAATACGATATCATGACAGTCGGAGAAGCAAACGGCGTCACACCGGAAGAAGCGGATCTCTGGGTCGGAGAAGAGAACGGTAAGATGAACATGGTCTTCCAGTTCGAGCACATGGATCTCTGGCGTGCAGATGCAGAAAAAGGCGTCGACGTCGTCAAACTGAAACAAGTGCTGACGAAATGGCAAAAAGGACTTGAAGCAACAGGTTGGAATGCGTTATACCTCGAAAACCACGATAAGGTTCGTTCGGTCTCCCTTTGGGGTGACGAGGAACAGTACTGGAAAGAGAGCGCGAAGTCGCTTGCGATGATGTATTTCTTCATGCAAGGCACACCGTTCATCTACCAAGGACAAGAGATCGGGATGACGAACGTTCAATTCCCGGACATCTCGGATTATGATGATGTTGCGACAAAAAACATGTACGAGATGCAACTCGCTTCCGGGAAGACACATGAGGAAATCATGGAAGTCATCTGGAACTCGTCTCGTGATAACTCACGCACACCAATGCAATGGACGAACGAGCAAAACGGTGGCTTCTCAAATCAATCTCCATGGTTTGGTGTCAACCCGAACTACGCGGACATCAACGTCGCGTCGCAAGAACAAGATGAAGATTCAATCTTGAACTTCTACAAACGAATGATCCAAATCCGTAAGATGGAAGAGACATTGATCTATGGCGCGTATGATCTCATCTTACCGGAAGATACGAAAGTCTACGCGTATACACGGACGTTTGGTGACGAACAATTCTTGATCGTTACGAACTTAAAAGGCGAAACAGCAGAAATCGATACGGACATCATCTTGCACTCGGACAATATGTTGCTCGGCAACTATCCGACGATGCACCATGAAGGAACAGAGCTGGAACTTCGTCCATTCGAAGCTCGTCTGTACCGTGTGCGCTAATATGTTTTGAACGGATTCGATAGTTGTCGAATCCGTTTTTTTCTTGCATGTAAGCAGAAGGTGCATCAGACGAAAAAATCGTGTACGCTAAACGATGAGGTGATAGAAGTGAAACCAGTAAAGTACCCGGTGTCATTACGACAGGTGACGACGATCGAAGACGGCCCGATGCGTGAATCGGTCGAACTTGAGGCGGACGGCACATTGTTCGAAACAAAAGACGGTTTTGCCGTGAAGTTCGTTCAGCCGGATGAACAACCGATCGATACGACGATCAAATGGTCAAAAGACCAGATTGCTTTGAATCGTAAAGGTCCTGTTGCGATGCATCATGTCTTCATTTTAGGAGAGACGACCAAAAGCCAGTATGGCAGTCAATTCGGTCAGATGTTGATGGAAACGGACACGGAGACGATTGAGATGAAGCGGCAGCAGATGCAGTTTCGCTATACATTAAAGATGAATGGACAAGCAGTCGGTACGTATATGATTGATTTAACTTGGGAACGGAGTGAGACGAATGGCATTTGAACAAACAGTACGTCAAATGGAGCAGATGTTGGAAGAGGAATGGTTTGAGTGGCTCGAGAACGATGAGCCGCGTTACAACGAATGGCGCGATCAACTCGAAGGACTCGCAGAGCAGGTCATCACGGAATATAATCCGAAGGTCGATCCAGAAGCGATTGATACACTGCTTTTAATTAACGAAGAACTACCTGTCTTATACGGTGAAGATACCGTCATGCTGTATACAGCACTCTTGAAAGCACGTCAGGAAGACGATCAAGTATACGAGCGTTACTTGACGATTCTTGGTGCGTTCGCGGACGAACAGCATCCAGCAATCCGAGAAGTCGAAAAGTTAGTCGCGAAAAAGGACTATAAAAATGCCTTCGCACGTGCAGTTCGTCTGCCACAGTCGCTCGGTCTAGAATAAACAATCAGTGGACCATCTTGTTTTAGGCAAGCTGGTCTTTTTAGGAGGAAGCACCATGTATCCACTTTATCGAATCATCGTCGCGATCATCCGCAAGGGCGATCAACTGCTCATCGTCCATAATCAATCGGGTCAGGAGAAACGCTGGAGCTTACCCGGTGGACAGATTGAATCTGGAGAGACCCTCGAGCAAGCACTGCGTCGCGAGGTGGAAGAAGAAACCGGCTTGACGGTCACATCGTCGTCGTTTGCCTTCTTAACGGAGAACTTCATGCCGACCTATCAAGCGCACAGCCTCGTGACTTATTTTGATTGCGAAGTGAGTGGTGTACTTGATCCAAATGATCCCGATGAAGAAATCATTGAGACGAAGTGGATCAACCAAACAGAGTTAGCGGAGTACATCACGAGTGAAGACGTCCGTCTTCCATTATCGGCATATTTAGAAGAACAGCACAAAGGCTATTACATGTTTGAAGAGATGAAGTGGTAACTCGGCTGTTATCGTTTCTTTACATTCCTTAAAGCCGTCTCCATCGTTCATTTACATTCGCTCGGTATGATGAAACCATCATCGTGAACAGGGAGGAAACACAAATGAACAGGAAATGGATGGCGACAGGTATTCTCGGAACAGTGCTTATGACGGGAGTTGCGGGCTATACATATGAATCGGCTCAACCGGTCGAGGCAAAACAAAACACGAAACAAGCGAAGGTTAAAAATGTCATCTTCATGATCCCGGACGGTTATTCGGCTGCCTATGCAACGAATTATCGCTGGTATCAAGGAGGCGAGGAGACGGAACTCGACGGTCACTTAAAAGGAATGATGCGGACGTATTCGGCAAACACGAAAGTGACCGATTCAGCTGCTGCCGGAACGGCGATGGCAACAGGAACAAAAACAAACAACGGAACAATCGGTATGGATCCAAGTGGAAAAGAAGTGGCGTCTATTCTTGATCGGGCGGATCAAGCAGGCAAAGCAACAGGACTTGTCTCGACATCAGCCATCACCCATGCGACACCAGCTGTTTTTGCATCACACGTCGCAACGCGCGCGAACGAAGCGGACATCGCGAAGCAATACATGGATGAAATGAAAGTCGACGTCTTACTGGGTGGCGGTCAGAAGTTCTTTTTTGATCAAAAGAATGGTGGCGTTCAAGAGGCTGGTAATCTAGTGAAGAAAGCAGAACGAGCAGGATACCAGTATGCGGATTCACTCGAAAGTCTAAATGAGACGGACGGTCGTAAAGTTCTTGGATTGTTTGCAGAAGAAGGAATGGCACCAGAACTGGACCGGGAAAACACGAATCAACCGAGTCTTGCGACGATGACATCGAAAGCCCTGCAAACATTGAAGAAAGATCGCGATGGCTTCTTCTTGATGGTAGAAGGAAGTCAGATTGACTGGGCGGGTCACGCGCATGATGCTGCTTGGGCGATGAAGGATGCAGAAGCGTTCCACCAGGCTGTCGAAAAAGTGCTTCGTTTTGCTGCAAAAGATAAACATACTTTAGTCGTCGTTGCCGGTGACCATGATACAGGTGGTATGTCAGTCGGTGGATACGATGAGTACGTAGCGAAACCGGAAGTCTTGAAAAACGTCAAGGCGACGGGAGATGAGATGGTTCGTCAGTTCAACGACGACTTATCGAACATCGCAACTGTCGTCAAACGAGAAACGACGTTTGATTTGACGGCTGAAGAAATTCAGACGTTGCAAAAAGTGGATGCGAAGAAACGCGTCATGACATTGAATGAGATGATCAGTAAACGAGCGTATGTCGGCTGGACGACTGCCGTGCATACAGGTGTTGACGTTCCGCTCTACGCGTACGGTCCACAAAGCGAACAGTTCAGTGGATTGCATGAAAATACGGACATCCCTGGTTTGATGGCCAATGCGATGAAATTAAAAAAATGATGTATTGGACGTGATTAAATCAAGCGGTGGATGATCCACTGCTTGATTTTTTTAAGTACTTATCTGCTTCTGTGACACAGTAAAAACTAAATGAAAAAAATGAATGAATAGCCATTCATTATATGCTATACTCATTTCAACACAACTGCTTTAGGGGGAAAGGGGTTTGTTCGAACATGAATACGTTTTTACTCATTAACTGGATTGCCTTCCTACTCGTCATCAGCTATGCGGGCTATCTGTTCACGTCACTCGTCAAAAGTCGTTATGCCGCCATTAAACGGGGGAAAAAGGCGGAATGGACACTGACGAACAAAGAACGAATAGACGCAGTCTTAGTCAACGTCTTCGGTCAAAAGAAATTATTAAAGGATAAGAAAAGTGGCGCCATCCACGTCATGATGTTCTATGGCTTCTTACTCGTTCAATTCGGAGCGATTGATTTTATCTGGAAAGGACTCGCAGTCGGTCAGCGTTTCCCGCACGTCCCACTCGGTCCGCTCTATCCGATTTTTACATTCTTCCAAGAAATCGTCATGCTCGTCATCTTGATTGCCGTCGTTTGGGGATTTTATCGCCGGTACGTCGAGAAACTCGTCCGCTTGAAGCGGAATTTCATGGCAGGTCTTGCGTTGATCTTCATCGGTGGTTTGATGGTCGCCGTCCTGTTCGGGAACGGATTCTTCCTTGTCTATGAGAATCATTCGACGCTCGGTGAACCGGTTGCTTCAAGCATCGCGTTCTTATTCAGTTGGGTGCCGGAGTCAATTGCGTTTGGATTATTCGTTTTCTTCTGGTGGGCGCACTTACTGTTCTTACTTAGCTTCATGGTTTACATCCCGCAAGGTAAACATGCGCACTTGATTGCCGGTACAGCAAACGTTTGGCTCGGTCGAACGTCGAAAGTCGGGCGTTTGGCACCGATTGATCTATCGGTCATGGAAGAGGCAGAAGACGATGAAGCGGAATTCAGCTTCGGGGTCAACCGAATCGAAGATTTCAATCAGAAACAGCTCGTTGATCTGTATGCTTGCGTCGAGTGTGGACGCTGTACGAATATGTGCCCAGCGAGCGGAACGGGGAAGATGCTGTCGCCGATGGATTTGATCGTTAAATTACGAGACCATCTCAACATGAAAACGGCAGCGATCACACAGCGCTCGCCATG
>NZ_WBYY01000164.1:0-7276 GCF_048985645.1 Exiguobacterium sp. A1_3_1
CTCGGAGATGTGTATAAGAGACAGTGACTTGACCGCGTTTGACGGTGACTTCTTTATCGAGAATCGCGTACTCAACGACCGCGCCCTCTTCAATGACTGATTTTTGCATGATGATCGAATTCTTGACACGAGCGTGTTTACCGACTTTGACACCACGGAACAAGATGCTGTCCGTCGTCGTTCCTTCTAATTTACAGCCGTTCGCGACAAGTGAATTCTTGATGTCAGAACCCGGTAGATAACGTGTCGGTGGCTCATGCTTGATTTTCGTATAGACGTGCTGGAAGTCATTGATTGCTCCCCATTGTTCAAGCAACAGCATGCTCTCACGATAGTATGAACGAAGCGAGTGAATGACTTGTGATGTACCACTGTACTCATAACCGTGCACGTGTAGACGGTTCAGTTGCGAACGAATGATACTCTGAAGTAAATCGTACTCACCACGAGCAATCGCTTCATCAATTAAACGAACAAAGAGATTTTTCGATAGAACGACCGTCTCCATGTAGAACGTCTCATCCGTCGGCTGGAATCCGCGTGATCCAATCGCTGTCACGCGATTCTGTTCACCAAAACGGATCGGACGGCAGTATTTACAAGGCAGCTCACGCTTCGTATAGACGACCGTGATGTCCGCATTCGATTCTTTATGTTCGCGTAACACATCTCGATAATCTACTGCGGATAAGATGTTTGAACCAGAAATGACGACATAGTTTTCCTTACTGCGAAGGAAGAAGTCACGGTGGAGATGGAAGTTCGATAAATCTCCACGGAACTCGTTCGCATCTTGTGACAATGCAGGTGGGAAGATATAGAGTCCACCGTTTGAACGGTCAAGATCCCACTCTTTACCCGATCCAAGATGGTCCATCATTCCACGATATTTCTCGAGCGTAAAAATCCCGATGTTCGCGATATCGTTTTGTACCATGTTCGTTAATGTAAAATCGATCAACCGATAACGTCCTGCAAATGGAACTGCCGCTAAGTTACGATGTTCCGTCAATTCTTTGAAAAAGCCTTCTTCTCCGCTTAAATTGATGACACCTAATAAATCGACCTTCATCCGAATATCCCCCTTATTGAATCGCTTCTTTGATGACTTCGTTCTTCTTGACGATGCTGTCTGCTTCGATGACGAAAACTTCTCCGTCTGGAGAACCAATCGTTGCACCATCTTCTACGATCACGCCATCTGCTAAGATCGCCCGGTGAATCGTGACGTCTCGTCCGATTTTGACGTTCGGGAAGATGACCGAGTCTTTGACGAGTGATCCTTCTGCTACATCGACACCATAGAAGAGAACCGAATGATTGATTTCTCCTTCGATGTGGCATCCTTCGTTGATGATCGATGTCTCGACTGTCGCAGCATTCCCGATATATTGTGGTTGCTGATTTGGGTTGACCGAATAGACTTTCCAAGAAGGATCATATAAATCAAATTCTGGTTCTGCCGTCAATAAGTCCATATTCGCTTCCCAGAGCGATTGAATCGTTCCGACATCTTTCCAGTACCCTTTGAATTTATACGCACGGATGTTCAAATTTTCAAAGAGCATGTTCGGAATGATGTTCTTACCGAAGTCGAAGCTTGATTCCGCATCCCCTGCATCTTGAATCAAATGACGCTTCAATACATCCCAGTTAAAGACGTAAATCCCCATCGATGCGAGATTTGATTTCGGATTCTCAGGCTTTTCTTCGAATTCATTGATTCGGAGGTCATCGTCTGTATTCAGGATTCCGAACCGTGGTGCTTCTTCCCATGGCACTTCACGTACGGAAATCGTGACATCAGCTCCACCAAGTCGGTGCTCTTCAATCATTTGTTCATAATCCATTTTGTAGATATGGTCGCCTGATAGGACGAGTACATAGTCAGGGTCGAATTGATTGATATAACTCATATTGCGATAAATGGCATTCGCCGTTCCTTCATACCAGTTCTTTCCGTTCTGCGCTTGATAAGGAGGTAGAATCGTTAAACCACCGTTCCGTCGATCTAAATCCCACGCACTCCCGATGCCGAGATAACGATTTAATTCAAGTGGTTCATATTGCGTCAATACACCGACTGTATCGATTCCTGAATTCGTGCAGTTCGATAATGGGAAATCAATGATCCGATACTTTCCTCCAAATGCGACAGCTGGTTTTGCAGTATGTTTCGTCAAAGCTCCCAGACGTTTCCCTTCTCCGCCTGCAAGTAACATCGCAACGACATTCTTTTTAGCCATTTCGTCCCCTCCATTTATGCTCTTTTTTTCAGACCTAACCACTTTCAAAAAATCCACAGATACTTCTATATACCCAATCTTTTCTCTTTTTAATATAACATTCCTGCAAATAGGTTTATTAAAATACAAAAATCGAAAAAAAATCTACTGATTTCTCCATAAAAGACCGATAATAGGAATGAAATGGCTTTTTGAAAGGAGTTCTCATGCGAATTACTACAGGATATCTTGTCTTACTTGGGCTTGCGACGATGCTTCTATTTTCCTTATTTTCAATAAAAGATGAGTTGAAAACAGCACGTACACTTTTTTTCTGGGCCGATGAACAGACAACACGACATCCATTGACCTCCTACCAACCGATTACTGTCACGTATGAAAATAAACGTGTTGAGCTCTATGACGGGTTACGGCGGGATGACTTGACGCCTCAAACATTGCCTAAAAAAGTCGAGCAAGCGTTTGTGGCAATCGAAGATCAACGATTTTATCAACATGACGGATATGACATCACGGGAATCTTGCGTGCGTTCACAAAAAACCAGTCGGATTCCAAGTCGCAAGGTGGCAGTACGATCACACAACAACTAGCAAGAATGACGTATCTGTCAAACGAAAAAACATATACTAGAAAAATAAAAGAGCTACTAATTGCAATCTCTTTAGAACAGAAATACTCAAAAAAAGATTTGATAACGGCTTATGTCAATCAAGCCTATTTCGCGAATAATATTTATGGCATCGAACTTGCCGCAAAATCGTATTTCAATAAGCCGGCACGCGAGTTGAATTGGTCAGAAGTCAGCTTTTTGACAGCGATTCCGAATAATCCTTCTCTTTATGACCCGCTACGTTTTCCTGAAAATACAAAAAAGCGCCAGCAACGAATCGTTCAAGCGTTAATACGTGATCGTGTACTGACGAAAGATTTTGCTATTTCTCGTGTGTCGCCTCGCTCCTATAAACCGCGTATTCCTTATCCGGACTATATCGATGCCACCGTTCAGGCTGCTGTTCGGATGACCGCTCAAAAAAAAGGTTGGAGTGAGAAGCGTGCTGCAGAATATCTGCATCAACAAGGGGCGGTCATCTCGACATATCTCGACTCGGCAGAACAACGACGGGCTAAAGAAGCTCTTCGCAATCTACCCAACCCGATTGAGGGTGCTTATGTTGGCATCGACGGACAAACACACGGAGTCACCGCTCTTGTCGGCTATAAATCCGAATTGACTGGTCAATTCAACCGGGCTGTACAATCCTACCGACAGCCTGGTTCAGCCATCAAACCGTTACTTGTCTACGGTCCTTATCTCGAGAAGACGAAAGCCCGATTGTCCAGTACGCTAGACGGTAGTCCAGTCTGTATCGGTGGATACTGCCCTTCAAATAGTGGGAATCGAATCCTTGGACGAGTGACGATTGCCGACGCAATTGCCTATTCCTACAATACACCAGCGATTCGCGCGTTCGCGGTCTCCTTCCGGGAAGGATTGAAGTCCATCCGTCCGTTTCAGTTCAGTCAATGGACACGGGAAGATGATGCGTTTACGAGTGCTCTAGGCGGTTTACAGTACGGGATCAGTCCATATGAACTGACAAATGCCTATACCGTATTCGTTAATGATGGACTCTATCGACCGGCGTCGATGATTAAAAGTATTACGCTTAAGAATGGAACGGTCGAACGACCACAAGAAAAGGAACAACGGATTTGGTCCAGTCAGACGAACCGGGAATTACGGGCTGGTTTGAAAAATGTCATGACGTATGGAACGGGACGCAAAGGATTTGACTCCTCTGCTCGTTATATTGGAGGAAAAACAGGAACAACGAACGACAATAAGGATATGTGGTTCGTTGGCATCAAAAATCAACATATCGGAGGGATTTGGCTAGGGGCAGATCGCCCGCGTCCTTTCCCTGTCGAAGCGAATGCAACGCTACAGGTTAAGACGTGGGCAACGATTTTACGCCCTTGAGTCAACTTGGAAATAAAATTGCTTCCCCGAAGGAATTAAATAAAGTCAAACCGACCCATGATAGACCAGCAAGTAGAACGCCCCAGGCTAAGAAGGAGAAAATGATCAATCCGACGGCTCCTGCCGCACTCGTCATCTTACTGATTTGTACTGTATAAAAGATAAAATAGATGAGGAAGGACGCAAGCAACACGATTCCGACGTGCAAGAAGGACGTCATGAAGGCAAAGCTGACACAACCTCCGATAAGTAACAGAATACTACCCGGACGTAACATGCCGAGTGTCGTACCCTCTTGTTCCTTGATGAAAAAGGCGAAACCGAGTTGATTGATCGTATCCGATAATAACTTCAATGAACTGAAGATCATGAAATAGACGATCAAAAAGCCGAGCCAAACGACGAGCTTCGTATCGCGCGCCGTCAAGAGTTGCAGTAGTTCATCGTACACACCAACTTGATCGAGCCAATGTAATGCGAGTTCCGTCGTTGCAATTGCAAGGGATGTACTAAATAACAAGATGCTGATCAGCGGGGCATAACTTAACAGGTAAACATTCGTACGCATGTGGAGTCTCCATTCATAGAAAATTCATATGTAGCACACAATTTCACTTACAGGTATACTATAATAGATTATATCGGTTCAAGAGACTGAAGGGGGAAACAAAAATGGCATTTATCTTAATGGTCGGCGTAAGTCTTGCGTTTTTGACAGCAATCTTCACTGCAGGCTACAACAAAAAACCTGAAGGTAACGAATAATTCATAAAAGCTCCCTCCTGAATCAGGATGGAGCTTTTGCTTTATAGAAGACCTGCATATCCTTGCTGACGCAATGCTTCATAGACGATGATCGCTGCCGTGTTCGAGACGTTCAGTGAACGAACGAGGTTCGATTGAGGTAGACGGATACAACGCTCCGCGTTCGCATCGATGACTTCAAGCGGCAATCCTTTTGTTTCCCGACCAAAGACAAAGAAATAATCCTGTTCGACGTCCGATAAGTCGATCTGGCTCGGGTACTGTTCTCCATATTTCGTAATATAGTAGAAAATCCCCTCCGGATGCTTCTCCCACAGTTCTTCTAACGAATCATGATAACGGACATCGACGAATTCCCAGTAATCGAGACCCGCACGTTTAAGCTGCTTATCGTCCGTCGAGAAGCCGAGCGGTCGGATCAAGTGAAGGACGGAATGCGTCGCTGCACATGTTCGTGAAATATTTCCTGTGTTTTGAGGAATCTCCGGTTGATACATAACGACATGAATAGCCATGGTTTAATTCTCTCCTATCTCATGCGCTAAAAGCGCTTCTTTATGGGCAATCCCACTTGCAAAACCCGTCAGTTTACCAGTCGCCCCGATGACACGGTGACACGGATAAATTAGCGCGATCGGATTCCGGTTCAAGGCACCGCCAACAGCTCGTGCTGCCTTTGGTTTCCCAATTATTCGAGCCAGTTCACCGTAACTGATCGTTTGACCAAACGGAACGGTTCGTAAAGCGTGCAATACTTGCTCTGCAAATGGTGTGACACGCAACTGACAAGGAAGTGCATCAAGCGCTTGTCGATCGCCTACTGCGTAACGATCAAACGCCATGCGCCAAGCTTTCGGTAATTCACCGTCGTCGGTTTCTTCTTGCAAATAGGTTCGAGCACGCTCTTCATTCAATCCAAAATCAAGATACACGATGTGCTCTTTTTCCCATGCGACGAGCAATGTACCAAATTCATAAGTGAGCTGTTGAAATGGCATCTGCTTCCCCCCACTCCTCAAGTAATCGTTGTCCTTCGGTTTGCACATCTACTGCAATATCGGCTAAAAGACGTGATTCGATGTACGACTTCTCATCAATTCCGCCAATCCGACCGACTGCCCAGAGTGCAAGTGCCCGCATGTCTTCACGGGCATCGTTTTCCGTCATTAACCGTAACGCTTCAATCGCACTCTTATCTCGATAATGGACGAGCGCACAAATCGCATTACGCTGAATCGGCTTCTTTCCACGCCATGCGCCAGATAACGTACCGAACCGGCTCTTGAACTCACGGTTACTCATGGATAAGAGTGGAACTAAGAGCGGTTTGACTTGTTCTGGATCCGGCTGCAGTTCAGCGTGATGTGTCGCATTTTTCTTCCGGTTATACGGACATACTTGCTGACACGTATCACAACCGTATAGACGGTTCCCAAGCGCCATTCGGAATGGTTCTGGTAGTAATGTTTTCGTCTGCGTCAAAAACGAGATGCATCGTTTAGCGTCGATGACACCAGGTTCAACAAGCGCATCCGTTGGACAAGCGTCGATACACTTATTGCATGTCCCGCATAATTCTTCGACTGGCTGATCCGGCGGTAGGACGATATCTGTAATCAGTTCACCAAGATAGAGATAGGATCCGTGCTCCTCACTGATGATCGAGCAGTTTTTCCCACTGAATCCGATACCTGCTCGTTCTGCTACTGCACGATCGACGAGTTCTCCTGTATCGACCATCGAGCGCGTCCTTGCACCTGGACTCAATTCTTGAATTTTTTCTTCAAGTAACGTCAAACGTTGGCGCAACGCCTGGTGATAATCGAGTCCCCAGGACGATCGACAAAAGATTCCTCGTCGCTCCCCTTCCTTACCACGAGGCGCATTTTTGAGAGTACTTGGATACGCGACCGCAATGGCAATGATCGAAGCGGCATCTTCAACGAGTAGAGACGGTGTCGTTCGAAGATCGAGATCGGGTTCTTCAAAACCAGAAGCGAATCCTTTTTCTTGTTGCGCTTGCAAGCGACGTTTTAATACAAGAAATGGATCAGCCGTCGTCACCTTCAATTCATCGATCCCAATCTCTGCTGCGTACTCTTGTAAAGCTAATTTCAATTGTGCACCATCCATCACGATCTACTCCTTTCCTCGTTAAAATCCCATTCCTAAACAAAAAGAGCAAGGTGTCAGCGAAAACGACACATTGCTCTTTTTTGGTAAGCGGGTGAAGGGAATCGAACCCTCGTCATCAGCTTGGAAGGCTGAGGTTTTACCATTAAA
>NZ_WBYY01000165.1:0-7274 GCF_048985645.1 Exiguobacterium sp. A1_3_1
TGAGACGCCATTACTATTTGGTAGTGTACCTAGCTTAGATTCTGATGAAGAATACTACTACATTACTCGAGGTATTTATGGAGAAAGAGTGTATGTTGAAGAGGAAAAGGCACGAGCGGTAATCAATCCCTCAGGAACGTGGGGTGATCGAGCAGCTGTATACGAATTCGAAGATCGATTAAAAGAAATCAATGACAATTTGAAATGACTATTTATGTTGGGATCACAGATTGGTTTAGAAGTATTAAAACGATACTCAAACGGAGGTTGATTTAATGAATTATCTTGATCATTTAGAACAGCATTGCGGAGAATTCACGGAAGCATTTCCAATCGAGGAACTTGAACAAAAGAACGTCCAAATCTTGAAATTCAAAGATGCACCATTTAAGGAAACCTATACGATTGCATCCCTTGGATTACTTTTTCATCCACTCCAAACGGAAGATGGTTCACTGATGCATCAAGAAATAATGATGTCAGCGGAACAACCAGACGTTCAGGACGAGATCATTTATTTACTCTGGCAATTGGCTGAGTACGCTATGAGAACAGGACATGCATTTAATGCAGCAGAGTATTATCCACTCCCTGAAGGAATATTTGAAAAGTATCAGTTCTCCTCTGTTTATGTTACAAGTCCTGTGTACTTTGATGAATCCTTCTTCCTATTTGAAACAGATTCTAATGTTGGGAATGAGCCAGATACCGTATTGCCAGTCTGGTTCGTACCGATTTTTGAATCTGAGGAGAAATATATTGAAAAACACGGAGCGGATCAATTTGAAGATCTTTTGTTTGAGACAGATGAGTTAGTAAATTTTAACCGTAAACCACTCGTGTAAATGGTTATTGATAGCTATTTGAAAGATAGAATATCGATCATACACGATCTGATAGAACATCCTAGAGGTTTAGAGAATAATGGAGGATCAAATGAAGACGCCTCGTATACCTGACATCATAGCGAAATTAGAATTGGTTTTAGAAAATAAACTTTCTAGAGAAGAAGTGTCTGATTGGGCTTATAAATGGATGATGGTTTTAGAAAATAAAGAAGGATGGGAGACTACAGATTACGATATTTTAGTTTTTCAAGGCTTAACTACAGTGTATGGCATGGACTTACTCTATAGCCCTAGCGAATATCTGCACTGTGAGGAAGATATCCGTGATTGGGTGAAAGAACTCCAAAAAATCGAGAATAACGATCATCAGAAGCTTAGAAAGAAGTTTAAATAAAGTCTTAATATATCGCACAATGACAGTAAATCATCTAGTGGATGCTTGAACTCCTCAAGTGAATTAGAAGAATTTCCATAACTGTTTTAAAAACAGGAGGTATGAATGAATAAGAATCAAATCATGGATTCAGGATGGAATCGTCAAACCATATGGCAGGGATGTATACTCGCTTCAATCGCTCATGCTATCTTTGTCGCGAATAACCCGGATTTTGCTTATGAGCATTCGTGGGATGGTGATCATTACAGTACGAATGATGGTCAAGGCTGTAGAGGAACAGTAACATTTGGACAGGATTTTTTTGTGGCGGGCTTTCGAAACGAAGAATTTTTTGAAGAGACTATAGAAGCAAATGACTTGCTAATCGAAGCTCCAGAAAAAGTACAAAAAATAGCTGTAGATGATACTTTTCAATATCTATTAGATGATATTGAAGGAGTCATTCTCCCGGTCGTCACTACTGTCTTGTGGGGAGATGATCGGCAATCTTTTTCTAGTCATCAATACGAAGAAATGATGGATCGGGGATCAAGTCTATTTGAAATACAGGCGTCGGGTTACGAAGCTGGACTGGCATATTGGGAAGAGTACTACGAACTCACGGAACGACAGCTGGTGCTCCTAGAAACATTATATCACTTGAAAATAGAGAATCCATCTCAGGTTATTACCTTATCACATGAGGACATTCAAGTGTTAGATACGATTGATATGGAAGGAATTGAGGAGAGTACAACTTCTTTTTATGAGATTGATATTCATTGGTCTAGCGATGTATCTAACTAATCTATTCACTTACGTAATCTAGTTATGATTGCAAAGAAGCACACATCGTAAAAGAGATGTGTGCTTCTATTTTATAGACCCGAATAATAAACTTTCTTCGTCCGATTGATTTTTTCTACTACATCCTCAAACTTGAAATAAGACTATTAAGAGCAATCAGAAGTCAAACGTATCTGGATCCGGTCCACTCCGAAGATTCTCATTCAATTGGTTTAATCGTTCCATATCTTCTGGAAGGATTTCGAAATCAGTGATGCGCAGATTTTCTTGCATCCGTGAAGGCGTCATGGACTTAGGAATCGTGATGATGCCCTGCTGAATATCCCATCGTAGAATGATTTGAGCAGCTGATTTTTTGTATTGTGTAGCGAGCTCCTGAATGACCTCATTTTCTAGAAGTTCCGCATTCATAAGCGGTGACCAGGCTTCAATTTGAATCCCATGTTCACTGCAGAATTGACGCAACTCTGACTGAGTTAGCTTCGGATGGAGTTCGATTTGATTGACGACAGGTATGATGGATGCATGTTGCAGTAAGTCTTCGAGATGGTGGATTTGAAAATTACTCACACCAATCGCGCGGACCTTGTCCGTTTGAACCAATTCTTCAAGTGCTTTCCAAGGAGCTTGATACTTAGCTTTCCCTGGCCAATGGATCAAGTAGAGATCGAGGTACTCCAACTGCATTTTTTCTAAGGATTCTGCGTAAGCAACAAGTGTTTCTTCATATGATCCATGTGCATTCCAGACTTTTGATGTCACGAATAGTTCTTCGCGTGTTACGAGTCCTTCTTCGATAGCTTTCGCAATGCCTCTGCCGACACTTTGTTCGTTACCATAGATGGCTGCAGTATCGATACTACGATAGCCTTCGCGAATCGCAGTCACGACCGCTTGCTCGAGATCCGCACCGTCCTCGACACGAAATACGCCATATCCGACTTGTGGCATGTCCACGCCATTGTTTAACCGTACTGTAGAGATTTTCATATTCATCTAGCTCCTTTATCAAAATTACAGCAAAAAATCATGCTGTCTGTGTGACATCATCATATCGGGAGCAATCAGAAATAAGAAGACGGCACTTTAAAGTTCCATAGTCACCAAAAAGTGACTTTTCCTAAATCACAGGGGCGAGGGAAGTAAAAAAAATCAAACAGCAAACAGCCCTGCATTCGAAAATGCAGGGCTGTTTAGGGAAGTACAAAAACATTAACAGCTATTCTTCAAGTGTTCATTTTGGAGATGTTGCTCTCCCCAGTCACATAAGACATCCATGGTCGATTTTAATGATCGTCCATAGTCCGTTAACTCATATTCGACCTTAGGTGGAGCTTGGTGATAGATGACACGTCGAATGACACCGTCCTGTTCTAATTCTCTTAATTGCTGGACCAGCATTTTTTGAGAGACATTCGGCATGAGGCGTTTCAACTCACTCGTCCGGTACTTATCTTTAAACAAGTGGCACAAGATGACGACTTTCCATTTCCCGCCGATTACTTTTAAAGCAGCTTCGACAGGAATACTAAATTTACTCAACACGATAACTCCTTCATCCATAAAATTAAAATACAATGACTGATTCCTTCGTTAAAAGAATTACCAAAACGAAATATAGCATAAGTTGTACTTTATTCAAAACAAGTGAACTCGTATGACTATATCAACTAGTGCTGAGCATTAATCGTGTTGTAAAGCAGGACGTTAGCAAAATATCCGATGTAGTTTTTCTTAGACGTAGCTGTACGTTATTTTATTTTGTTGCCTCTGCTTCATACTTTTCTAAAAATTCATCAACAGAGAACTTCTCATTTACTTCACTCGTTGATTTACTCGAGGAAATGGTGTGAGATGATCCTTTCAAATCATCTGGACTTGATTGGATTTCGAGCACTAATGTATCACCTAAACCCGTTTCAAGCCCACTTCCGAAGTTAAAAGTTCGTGTTACATAAGCTTCAGCATAATTTCGTTGATTTTCGGAGTACACTTTTACGTTAGAAATTTTATAACTAAATGAATGTAGCTGTTGTTTATCCACTTTTGTACTAGATAGAAAAATTAATACAGCCTCGTCGCGTGAAGATAATCTCGATTGATTGGTGTGTGCCAACGGCGTATTGTTTAAAAAATCCGCTTTTTGTTGTTCTAGGACTTTCGTGAAAAAAGTGAGGCTTGCTCCTTTGAAACCGTGCTTTCATATTTTTCCTGTGAAATATTAGAAGTCGCTATTGCGTTACTGATCAAAAAGCCAGAAGATAGAAGTACACTTAAAGAGAGTGATAATAAAATAGTTTTCTTCAATATCAAAACCTCTTTCTGTTGTATGGATAACGTTACTATATAACAAAAAAAATAAATAAGGGGAGGATGAAAAAGATGGGTAGATCGAATTCTAAGAAAAAGAACAGAAAGAAAATAGTCCTGATATGTTTCGGAACATTAGCTATCATCGTACTACTCATGCCGATCCTATCACCAGTTCTGTTTACGGATGCTTCGCCGAGAGGTGCTCTAAGACACGAACTTTATAAAGAAGGCTATTTCTATCAAAGTTACTTTGCAATCATCACGGAACAAGATCCACAAGCAGAGCGTTACCATATGTTTTGGTACCATTGGAAAAGTGAAACAGGCGGAACTCCTTTTGTCTGTTATTCGAAGAAGGTGAGTGAAGAAAAGTATGCGGTCTCTTGTGGTACAGGTCCATGACCTGATTTTTTTCGGACAAGAATCTTACATAAGAAAAGTGAATACATCAATGCGAAATAGGAGTGCAGACTGGTGCGATGGAAGCGTAAATAGTTTTGCACTCCTTTTGTAAAAAAGAAGATTTAAAAGAAAAAATCATACATAGAAAATTTTTCAATGAAACTTAATAAAGAAAAATATCGTAATTAATAGTTGTATAATAACTTCATGAAACAAACATATTAAAAAAACATAATCGGAGGAGACGTCGATGGTGGTACCGTTTATTGGTCTTGGTGTCGGGATATTCTTGTTGACGTTAGGCATCTATTTTATCCGCTCAAAGCATGCGAAAAAGACACCGCTAGCGGGACACGGGGATAGCATCGACACGGTGGATTCATTCGTACTCAGTATCATTTTGTCAATTGGCGTCATCTTATTTTGTTCGTTGACCGTCAGACATTATGGTTATGTCTGTGTCTTAGGTGGACTGTTCATACTATACGTGGTCAGCGCAGCATGGTGAGACCTATAAAAATGTAGAAGGTAAGATAAAGGGAGCACAAATCATGATTCAATTAGTAAAACAAATCGACGATCGTGTGTATCACATCGTCTTTCACCAAGAGGGGCGCACTTTATTCTGCCGGGAAGGTGTTGCCCAAAAAGAGCAGGCAATCGATAGCGAGGATATGATGGAAACGAATGAAGAGTCTGCAACGAAGCGGATTATTTTCAAAAATCCGTTCCTCGCGTATCGCCAGAAAAAAACGTGGGTTCGTGAAAAATTAGACGATGGATATATCCGGTCACCTTTTGCTCTGTCTGAAGCGATGGATTTTCGAGCCGACCGACGCATCATAAAGTTGCGTATTTTAAGCGCTCTATTGATCTTATTCAGTGGATTACTGACGCTGACTGATATCTTGCCGATTCCAGGATACATAACACTCGTCGTTCTGATGATTTTCTGGCCGATGCATCTCGAAGGAAAATCTGCACGTACTCGCATGTATCGCTGGTCAGGAGCACTTTTCATGTTCGCCTTAGCGGGCTCATCAAAAAACTATTTATCACCAATCAATCTCTCGATTAACGGAGCGGTCTGTCTCATTTCAGGGTTCATTCTCCTGTTATATGCGTCAGGACAATTACAGGAACTTGCGACGAAAGGAATCACATATCATGACGAATCAACAAACGAAGGTGATTGAACTCAAGCGCGACAATGGTCAAGCGACCGACTACTGGGTCAGTTACCGGATGGGGCGCACGCTGTATCAGGTATCCGTGCAAGAGCAAGCGGATGGTCAAACGGATGAAGGGGAGGTCGTCAAAGAACGTTTTCCGTTTTATTTCGGGATGAAGAAACGAATGCTAGAGTTAGCAGAAGCGAAAGAAGCCCTTGGGTTTCGACCGTTGACCGAAGAAGAGAAAGCAGCGCCAGTCATCGAGGAAGAGAAAGCGCAGCTCGATCCTGCATTCTTTAAGCCTGCTATTCGATACGCTTGGTTGATGCTTGGTCTCGGCATTCTTCTCTTCCTCCTTCCTTCGCCGATCCTGAACGGACTCGCGTTCGGACTTGGCTTATACATTTGGTATGAGACGTTCAGACAGCCAGGAATACCGCGCAACTATCAAAGGTATTTTCACGGGATGCTTGCGGGATTGACAATCTTACAGGTGCTATCGGCGATTGAGTTGGAGCGATTTACACACCCATATTATGCGACAATTTGTGTGCTATCTGCGATCGTATTGGTGTTGCTCGTCGTTCAGCACCGTTTGAAAGAAACCGATCAAATCGGTCAGGAGGAAAGTGTTCGGGTTAGGAAAATGAAAGACTATTCTGATTTGGATCTTTAAAAACTTATTTGCTTAACTTTCATAAGGCTAGAAGAGTTTGTATTGCTGTAAAATATAGGTATCAATCGCATTCAATCAGCCTATTGAAAAGGAGAGTAAATCATGGATCTACAATGGAACGATAAGACTATCCTTGAACTCATACTCATCGTCTGGGTGATCGGTGCCATCATCATCATCGTGAGCCAGGCGCGGAGTAAGAAAAGTTTGAAAGCTAGTCTGATTAGTGGAACAATCATCAATCTTTTTTATACGACGGGCATTTCATTACTGTGGTTTTACACGATTGCTGTCGATGGGATTAGTCAGGTGTTAGTCGTCTATTTCTTCGTCGGCATCTTTACAATCCTTGAGTTTCTATTCGTGATCGTTTTGTTGATCGTCAAACGCAAAAAAACAACGATCTCTTGAAAAGTAAAGAAAGGATAATTAACACTTAAAAAAAGATTTAGTTTACATAATGAAGTAGAAGGAGGCATGTCTCTTCTTCTACTTTTTTTGTAATTATGCAATCGATTGCATTCGTATGCTAATTCAACATCCAGTAAAAGGAATTATATTTCTTGCAAAAAACTAGTTTTTATTTCACACGATTTATGCAAGAATAGAACACAACAAACTGCGAGAATTTTTAGAAAAGTGAATGACTAGACTATTCATCCTTTTGAGTAGCTGTCTCT
>NZ_WBYY01000166.1:0-7158 GCF_048985645.1 Exiguobacterium sp. A1_3_1
TGTGTATAAGAGACAGGTACGATCACTTACTGAAGTTATCGGAAATGATCGAATACAATCGATTGATGACATCTGAGTTTCGGGATAATTTCATCTCTCTCAACTCGTACCGGATGAATAGTATCATGAAGACATTAACGATCTTCACGACGATTTTCATGCCGTTGACGTTCATCGCAGGTATATATGGTATGAACTTCGAACACATGCCAGAACTGACGACCCAGTATGGTTATTTCGTAACGTTAGGGGCAATGGGACTCCTCGCTTTAGGAATGATTCTGTTCTTCAAAAAAAATCGCTGGTTTGATGAATAAGGGGGGATGTAAGTGGATATTCGACAATTGCTCTTTTTTACGACGATCGTCGAGCAAGGCTATAATTTAACGCGTGCTTCGAAGCACTTGTCAATCTCGCAACCGGCGCTTAGTCAGATGATCCGCGACTTCGAACAGCTGGAGCAAGTAGAACTGTTCATTCGAAAGCACGGACGGTTGACAGGATTATCGGAAACAGGACGTCAATTGTATGAGGATGCGAAGATCGTTCTGACACGTCATCAAGCATTGATGGGTCATCTGCGTGAACGTTCGAACGTCGTCCGAGGAAAAGTCCGTCTCGGCATCCCACCCGTCATCCTCCCTGTTTTATTTTCGCAGTTGATTCCGAAGTTCATGGCGGAACATCCAGGCATCGAACTCGAAATCATCGAAGAGGGGGCGTTTGAACTCAAGCGTCGACTGTTACTTGAAGAACTCGACTTGGCCATTTTGATTGAACCGGGCGAATCCTATGGTATCGAACGTTTTCGATTGATCGAAGATGAGGTCGTCGTCGCCGTGCGTCCGAATCACCCGTTTCAAGCCAAAGAAGCGTTGTCGTATCGTGATATCGGAAATGAACCACTTGTCATCTTGAACGATCGATTCATGTTACATCATCAAATACTATCGGAGTTTCGTAAAGTGCAGCAAGAGCCGAATATCTTCTTCATGTCAGGGGCATGGGACTTGTTGATCGGGATGGTCCAAGAACTTGACGTCATCTCAATCCTACCGGAGCCGATACTACGGTTTCATCATGCGGATGACATTAAAATCATCCCGTTCGACCCACCGATGTTATGGGATGTCTCGTTGAACCGACTCGTCGGGACGGAATTACGTCCTGTTGTCCGGCACGTCCACCAATACATCGTCCACTATTTTCAGTCGTATTGGCCAACGCCTGCGCGATGAAGAAAAAAGACCGGAACGCATCGCGCTCCGGTCTTTTGTGTTGAACGATTGTATTTTATGAAGTGACGTGTTGCGTCAGACTGCGAATCTGCTTTGCTGCTTGTTTATAAGGAGTCAGCGTCTCTTGTGCCTGTAACGTCGCGCGTTCACTCTCAAGTTGCTCGAGTGTTTGGCGTAATAGGTGCTCTGAAACGGCTGTCAAAGAAGTGTCCAGATGTGCCGACGCGACTGCCAGCAAGCGTTCTTCTTGAGTGGCAGTGTACGCGAGTGCTTCTTGTTTGGTTAATGTCGCCAGCTCTTCCTTCAACTGCTCCTTCTCATTTTTCTCAAAGAAGGCTTTCGCATTCCGGAAATGACGTTTGACGCCGATATAAGGAGTTGCATCTTCGAAGGGTCCGTCGAACGTCATTTCGTTTAATCGAGAGACCGTAACAGGCGCGAGCTGGAAGGATTCGTTCCATTGCTCTAGCAACTGTTGCTCCTCTTGTTGACGCCGGATCAAGGACGCTTCGAGCCATTGGTCGACACGGAAATGCGTGACACGGAGCTCTTGTTCAAAATCGAACCGAAGGAACGTCAACAGTTCCGTTAACGCATCTTGTAATGCTGCTCCTTTGCCAGTTTGAGCAAAACGAACAGGGTTATAGGCTTCCTTGAAAAAGTCAGGGAAACGGTAATAAATGCGTTGTACGACATGGTGCAACAGCTCATGGATCTCTGCTTTGAGTGCAGGTTCGATCACAGCGGCGCGATTGTCTTCGAAACGATCCGTGACCTGCTGTTCTAGAGTAGACAGCTCAGCCAACCGTTCTTCTTTTCGCAACAGATTCGCTTCAGTCGCAGCGATAAATCGTTCGAGTCGCTGGACGGTCTTTTCCGTCTGCTCAGACAACGAGATTTTGGCAAGACCGGTCAAATCCTCTGCAAGGAAGTGATGGAATGCCTCCTCGAATTCGGGTAGACCGGAAGTTGAATCCGATAGCTCTTGTTGCTTTTCGGTGAGTCCTTGTAAGCTCGAGACTCCATACAGTCGGGGCGACCGAATCCCGAAGCGTTGCAATTCCGTCGCGACATAGTTCAAGACATCTTGACGTTCGCTATCTGAAGCAGCGAGATCAATCGCATTGACGAGGAAGAACATCTTATCGAGTTCGAAGGCGTCTTTGACACGACCGAGTTGAATCAAGAATTCACGGTCAGCGCGGGCAAAGGCATGATTGAAGTACGTGACGAATAAGATCGCATCCGCGTTCTTGATGTAATCAAAAGCGACATCAGTATGACGGGCATTGATTGAATCTGCTCCTGGCGTATCGACGAGCGTCACGCCGAGACGTGTTAACGGACTATCGTAATAGAAATCGATAACATCTACGAAACAGCTTCGTTCTTCCTGCGCGACATACTGTTTAAAAGCGTCTTGATCGACCGTCTGAGCGGTACCGATGAAGGATTGCACGGCAGGGAATCCTTTCAAGAAAGCACGCAAGAACGGGTCCGCTAGTGACGCGGTACGTGGTAAGAGCGTATCATATGCCTGTTTCGTTGACTCGAACGTCAGCGTTTCGACCATTGCTTCATTTAAGTCCTCAAGCATCGCTGCTTCCGACTTGAACGTGACTTCTGCCACGCCGTGCGGGTGTGCAGCGTCAACAGGGTGAATCCGGTTGATCGATGCGGTCGTCGGATTCGGAGAGACCGGGAGTACTTTGTCTCCGAGCAAGGCATTGCAAAACGACGATTTTCCAGCACTGAAGGCACCGAATAAGGCAATCGTGAACGATTGGTGTGTCAGTCGGTCCAATTTGTCATTCAAATAAGCGACGGCATCTTCAAAACCTTGAAGACCATTTAGATGCTGACGGATTTGAGCGACGTCTTCCGGTGCATAACGGACGGCTTGTTGCTCACTGATCGTCGTCGCAACTTCAAACGAAGTAGTTTCTGTCACCGATTCATATCCGGTAAAGGAAACGATCGCCGCTTCTTGCTGAATCAATTGCTCCTCCCAAACTGAGACTTGCGTCCGAGCCTGTTTGAGTTGTTGGTCAGATGGATTGGCAACGCCATGCTCATATCGCTCGAGTGCTACGGTAGCCTGTTGCCATGCTTGAACGCTATTCCATTTATGCTGTAGTGACGTCTGTTGCTGCAATAGTTCAGCTTGTTCTTTCGGGAAAGTTGCCGTCAACTCTTGACGAACAAGCTCACGCCACGCGTTCGTTTCCTTGACGAACCACGCTTGTGTCTGTTCGGCGACACGATTCGTGAACTGGAGCACTGATTCACCTGTGATCGTAATACCGGTTGGCAAGGCACTTTCGAGTACGGAAAGCGGTGGGTCGAGTGAGAGCTGATCGATTGCGACGATATGCGTATCCTGCAGGAGACCAAGGTCACGTAACGATTGTTTCATCAAGTTACGTAAATGAAGCGAAATTTCGGAAGCGGTCACTGTCTGATAGGCACGGAGCACGTCTTGTGCGATCTCCGCTTGAGCCGCTTCCGTTTTTTTCGCGCTACGGAATAATCCAACCTTGAAATCATGCTGACGTGACTCGAGGAAACGGCGCATCTTCTCGCGTAACTCAAATGGCATCAATGTCGCATTTTTCAAGAGTTGATCCCGATGAAGCGAAAACGTCTGTACCCAGCGGTCCGGTTGACGTGCTTCTAATTGTTGCGAGACACGCGTTAATTCGGTTTCGATTTTCGCCGGATCCCGTCGTTCAGCGTCATTCAATTGCTCAGCCATCGTCTCGTGGGTTTCTGAGACGAGACGTGTGAGATAACGTGTATGCTCCTGGTGAAGACTTTCGAGTGTCAAAGCGGCAGAAGTCAACAACTTCGGTTGAGCGTCCCGAATGCTTTGTTTGACGAGCTGTTCGACTTCCGTGAAATCGTTATGCGGATGGGCTGGGTCCCGTAGGCTCGTAAAGAAGATTCCTTTCGGCACGACACCGTGTTCAGCGAAGGACGCATGAACCGAGCGGCGGAAGGCGTCGAATGATAGTTCATCGTTACGATGTTTATCGATTTGATTGACGATTAAATACAATTCCGGTACGGCAACTTGTAATTCATCCGTCACCATGAAGTTCAATTCGGATTGAACATGATTGTAGTCCATGACGTAAAACAAGATGTCAGCCAAGTGAAGGGCAGACTCCGTTGATACCCGGTGGGCATCATCGACCGAGTCGACGCCTGGCGTATCCATTAAGACGAGACCAGGAGGCAGCGCGGACGCGGCATGCGTCAAATCGATTTGTCGGACATCACCACTTTTCCCAAGCGATTGAAGATGCTCCTCTTGCTCTGTTGCTGTCAGACGAACAGACGGCTGTTCATGAAAGTGAACGATTGCTGAATCCATCTCACCTTGCTGAAGTGTCACGATGTTTGCACTCGTCGGAATCGGACTCGTCGGTAAGACCGATTCACCCGTCAAGGCGTTGATCATGCTCGACTTTCCAGCTGAAAAGTGACCAGCAAACGCAATCGTGAACTCTCGTTTTAATAGTTTGCTAGCAAATTTATCTAGTTTATCTAAACGGAGTTGATCCGTTGAAGGTTGAATCAATGTGGCGAGTGAAGCCGTCGCCTCGAGTTGGTTCGATAATCGTTCCTCAAATGAGCGCATGCAATGAAACCCCTTTCTTTCAGTCATCGTTCAGTGTATCACGATTTTTTCCGTTTCGTCATCCTTCTGCAAACGTCAAAAAACGATTCGCCAAGGAAGAGGCGAATCGTTTTGATCGGCATCAAGACGACGGAACGATTTCGTCCGCGCGTGTCGATTCTTGTTCCGTCGAATGAATCCGGCGCAACAAGTGTAATTTGAAGAGATACATCACGAGCAAGTGAACGTTCGCCTGTGTTGCCTTGTAGAGTATCCACGGTAGCGCAGGGACGAATTCATGAATGGCGATGATACATTCTTGCGTACCAGGAATTTGCCGGAATTCAATCCGACCACGGCTATCTTGCTCGACTTTTGCGAACAGTCCGCCGGTAATCCGGTACGTCGCCATTTGTCGGTCGTGGACTGGTTCCTTCGTCAATTCAAGTAGGGGTTGTTCGTAAAATGGAATGTGGATTCCGACGACTTGATCCTGCACAGTTGACGATAGGAAGGGACGGGCAAACGAAGACAACCAATTCATATAATCGTCGGCTGCCCAATCGGCGTCACGATCCTTCGGTAGAAGGACACGTTGGACTGAACGGACGTCAAGAACGTCTGGTGTCGAAGACGATGAGGAAGAAGATCCTTCTTGTTTTTCCTCCTCTTTTAACGCATCTCGGACTGATTGTTCGAATGTGATTTTACCGTCACTGATGCCGGGAATCATTTTTTCAGGATCTGCGACCATCTCATGGACCATGCTTTCAACGAGTGGATATACGGTTTCTTTTGGTTCTCCGGACACGAGCGTCACCCAAAGGCGCGATAATTTAACGGTCAATAAAGGAATATCGATCGTCGGTTGTCGTTTACCCATGATGTCGGCTGTTTTAAGGATCATCTCTTTGTAGGTCATCGCTTCCGGTCCACCGATATCGATGGCTCGGTCTTTAACGTCATCGCGATCGACACTTTCACCAAGGGCATGAATGACGTCGGGTAAGGCGACAGGATGGGTCTTGTTACGTGTCCATCGTGGGAGTGCCATGACGGGTAGACGTTTGACGAGTTTCGATAAGATTGGGAACGATGAACCTTTAGGACCAACGATTAACGCAGCACGGATCGTCGTCACCGGTGTTCCATATGCACCGAGAACGCGTTCGACTTCAAGTCGACTCTTTAAGTGACGCGATAGATTTTCTGTTTCCTCGGGAATGATGCCACTTAAGTAGATGATTTGCCGGATGCCGTTTTCTTTTGCGGCACGGGCGAAGTTATCGGCTAACAATAAGTCCATATTCTCAAACGATCCTTGTGTCAATTTAGCAGATGGCATCATCGAATGGACGAGGTAGACAGCGATGTCCGCTCCTTTCATGCCTTCGATCGTATCGTCTAGAGAAAAGAGGTCGCACGATCGCCATTCGACGCGTTCCTCATTGTCCTTGTCGTCACCATTTCGTGAAAGGGCGATGACGTCATATTTTTTCTTTAGTTCGTTCAGTAAATTGTGACCAATGTATCCGGTGGCTCCGGCTAAAGCTAAGCGAGTTGGCATGGATGTAAACTCCTCTCTAATATCTGTTGTAATGTACCCTCAAACGAGTCGATTCAATCGCAAGAGGATAAGTTGAGACGATTCAGTTGAATGGAATAGGGAATAGTAACATATGGAAAAGAACCAGCAAGAAGAATGAAAACAAAGGGGGCTTCAACCATGCAGACGATACAATTCATGCAAGAGGGACATGAACGACGATTCGATCTGTTGTGGAGACGTTTAAAGCCGAAACAACGAGAAGATGCAGCGATGGTCTCGATGCTGTACCTTGCGACAGGACAGCCACAAGTACTCGAACGGTTTTCGGACTACTTCTTTCCAGATAGTGGTGAGTTTTTTGATCGTGAATTTCTAGCTGAACCCTATCCGAGTCCAGCGTTAGAAGCGATCATCCACTTGATCGTCCAATTGTATAATGGACGAACGACGATCACGATTATCGAGCTGATTGAACGATTGGATGAGCAACAGATGTCGCTCGTACTCGAAGCGATTAAATTGCGGGCTTACGGATGTCAGATGTTACAAAAAGTCGCGAAATCGTAATGACACTAGTATGAATCCGATTGATGAAGAACTTCTCTTCGTCGATCGGATTTTTTTGTGAGGGAAGAAAAGTTGTAAGTTCAAGAATCGATAAGAAGATGTTCGTGAATCAGAGTTCATTAAAATAAATCGTCATGAAAATAAAAGCTAAGTTTATTCACGAAGAACTAATTGAGATGGGC